>DATCQC010000128.1:0-17593 GCA_036569685.1 Candidatus Limnocylindria bacterium
AAAATGTCGCCGGCGCGTCCGCGCTGCCGGCCGCCTACTTCGTCGCGCTCGACGGGGCTCGATACGTCGGCCTGTCGTCGGCGCTGCGCGATGGCGACGACACGCTCCGGATGAGCGTCACCGGCGTCCTGCCCGCGTACCGCCGGCGGGGCATCGGGCGGCTGCTGAAGCTCCGCCTGCACGCGTGGGCCCGCGCCAACGGCGTCAGCGAGATCCACACGACCACGACCAAGGCCGACCCCGCGATGCTCGCGCTGAACGACGCCCTCGGGTATCCGATCGTCGCGAGCTGGGGCGGGTACGAGCTCCGGCTCCGGCCCTGAGGAGACATCCGCGGGGGCGGCCCACCCGTAGGATCCACAGGGAGGGTCTCTCGATGCGCCGATCGGCTGTCATTCTGCTGTCCGCGGCTCTTGCGTCCTGCGGCGGTGCCGCCTCGGTCGGTGCCGCGCCCACCCCCACGGCGACGGCCTCGACAGCGGTGGCCTACTCGACCCCCGCCGCGCAGTCCACGGCCGCCGACACGTCCGGCTACGGCGACTACTACGGCACGCCGGCCCCGAAGGCCGCGTCACCGACCGGTCCCCTGCAGCTGACCAGCGGCACCAAGCTGGGCACCGTGCTGGCGGCGAGCAACGGGATGACCCTGTACACGAACAAGAACGACAAGCCGGGCTCGAGCGCGTGCAACGCCGCGTGCGCGCAGATCTGGCCACCGCTCCTCGTGACGTCGGGCACGCCGGCGGCACCGAGCGGGGTCATGGGCACGCTCGGCGCAGTGACGTGGTCCGACGGCACCACACAGGTGACGCTCAACGGGCAGCCGCTGTACCTCTACGCCGGGGACTTCAAGTCAGGCGACACGAACGGCGACGGAATCGACGGGATCTGGGCGGCCGCGAAGAACTAGTCTGCGACCCCCAGCACGTTGAAGCCGTTGTCCGCGAAGATCGTCGCGCCCGTGACGCAGCGTGATAGGTCGCTCGCGAGGAACACCGCGACGTTGCCGACCTCGTCCTGGGTGATGTTCCGCCGCAGCGGGGCCTTCTCCTCCATCAGGTCGCGCGCGGTGCTGATCCCCTTGACCGCGCTGCCGGCGAGCGTTTTGAGCGGCCCGGCCGAGATCGCGTTCACCCGCACGTTCTGTGGCCCGAGGTCGGCGGCGAGGTAGCGGGTGGCCGACTCGAGGACGGCCTTCGCCATGGCCATGGAGTTGTAGCTCGGCACGACACGATCCACAGCGTTGTACGTGAGCGACATGACCGAGCCGCCGCCGGCCTTCCCGAACAGGGGCAGCGCGGCGCGCGTGAGCGCGATGAGCGAGAACGCGCTCACCTCGATCGCGAGCTTGAGGCCGTCCCGCGAGATCTCGTGGAACCGGCCGCGCAGGTCCTCGACCGCCGCGAACGCGATCGAGTGGACGAGGATGTCCGCTTTCCCCCACCCCTCGCCGATCTTCGCGAAAAAGGCGTCGATCTCCTCCTGCTTGCCGACGTCGCACGGCAGGACCGGCATCCGCTCGTGGTCGGGCAGCGTGACGACGAGCTTCTCGACGTTCTCGCGCAGCCGCTCGGTCGCGTAGCTGAACGCGAGCGCCGCACCCTCGCGCTGGAAGGCGGTCGCGATGCCCCAGGCGATGCTGCGCTGGTTGCCGACACCCATCACGATCGCCTTCTTTCCGTCGAGCAGACCCATGCGTCACCTCCTCGCCCCGCGGCGTTGGCCCATGATGGCCCACGTGCGGCTCCACGTGCACGAGTTCGGTCCTGGCGCCGGTCGGACCGTCGTCGCGCTGCACGGCGTCACCGGCGCGGCCACGGTCTTTCGGCGCCTCGCCCACCGGCTCCCGAGCTTCCGGCTCGTCGCGCCGGACCTGCGCGGCCACGGCGGCTCGCGCGCGGACCCGCCGTGGGATCTCTCCATGCATCTCCGCGACGTGCGGGAGACGCTCGACGCGATGGGGATCTCGCGCGCGCCGTTCATCGGCTTCAGCTTCGGCGGCAGGCTCGCGATGGAGCTCGTCGCCTCCGACCGCTCGCGCGTCGAGAAGCTCGTCCTCCTGGACCCCGCGATCCAGATGACCGGTGAAAGTGTCATCGCGCGAACGAACGAGCTGGCTTCTCGACACGTCGTGGGCCGACCCCGCGGAGGCCATCGCGAGCCGGCTCGCGTCGGGCGCCGCACCGTACGCGCCGCGGGAACACTGGGAGCTCTGGTCCGAAGGCCTTGTCGAAGGAAGCGACGGACGAGTCCGGTTGCCGTTCTCGCGGCCGGCCGCGATCACGATCTACAGCGAGCTCGCAACGTCGGCTCCACGGTTCGAGTCGCTGCGGCTCCCAACGCTGATCATCGTCGGATCGGAATCGGCGCTGGTGACCCAGAAGCAGCGCGAAAGTTACAAGTACGAGCTCGCTGATTTTCTCGAGCTGAAGTCCGTTCGGGCGAAGCACAACGTGATCGCCGACGCAGCGGACGAGGTCGCGGCCGCGATCGGAGCGTTCCTAGCGCGGTAGTGGCGCCATCGCGCTCGGCCAACGCCGGAGCTGCACGTCCGGCCCCTCGTGCGTCGCGATCACCTCGCACGCGATGCGGAACGCCGCCACGATCAGCTCGAGCGGCAGGCAGGGCGTCGCCGTTCCGGTGGTCATCTCCGGCGTTCCGGGTACATGGAGATACGTCGTCGGCAGCGCGAGCCCGCGGTCCTTCACGTGGCGGAGCGCGCCGTAGAGCGTCGCGTTGCTCACGTACGCCCCGCCGTCCCACGACACGTGCGCCGGGATACCCGCCGCGTTGATCGACTGCGCGATCGCGCGCACCGGAGCAGTCGCGAGCAGCGCATCGGGGCCGTGCTCGTCGCCGTCGGACCGCGCCGCGGAGAGCGCCTGGTCGGCGTTGTCGCCCTGCCACGGAACGTCGCCGATCGCGTGCGCGATCGCCTCCACGCTGATCGCGGCGCGGCCGAACGAGAGCCCGCCGATGATCAGTCCGTCCGCGGGCTCGCGGTCGAGCTCGCGGACGATCGTCGCGACCGATTCGCCCCAGACCACCGGTACGCGCAGCACGTCGATCCGCGCCGGGCCGGCGGACGCGCCCTGCAGCTGCTGCGCGGCGTCCCACGACGGGTTGATGCCGCGGCCCGCGAACGGCTCGAAGCCGGTGAGGACGATGCGCATCGCACCGAGTCTGCGCCACCGGCGATACTCGCGCGCGTGAGCGCGCTCGACGCCGATCCGGTCGCCGATCTGCTGCGCGAGGTCCCGTTCTTCAGGGGCCTCGAGCGCGTGGACCTCGCGCGGTTGCTCGGAGCGCTCGAGGAGATCCGGGCGCAGCCGGGCGAGGTCATCGCGCACGAAGGCACCGAGGCCGACGCGCTCTTCCTCCTGCAGCGCGGCCGGGTCGCGATCACCGTCGCGTCGCCGGACGGCGACATGGCCCTCCGCGAGGTGAACGCTCCGACCCACTTCGGCGAGCTCGGGTTGCTCCTCGCCCGCCGCACGGCGACCTCACGCGCGCTCACCGACGTCGTCGCGTGGCGCCTGCCGCGCGCGCGGTTCGAGTCGCTCGTGAAGGACCGGCCGCAGATCGCGCTCGCGGTCGCGGCGGAGCTCGCGGACGCGGTCGACCGCCGCTCGCGCGAATACGTCGGCGCGCCCGAGCCCGAGCGGCGTCCCGAGGAGCGCGCGCGGGAGGATCGGCCGCCGTCGCGGCGGACGACGCGCGTGCTCGGTGCGATCGCGGCGATCGCCCTGCCGCTCGTGCTCTGGAACGTCGCACCACCGAGCGGGCTCGAGGCCGCGGGGTGGCGCGTGGTGCTGCTGCTCGTCGGCGCGGCGATCGCCTGGCTCACCGAGCCCGTCCCGGATTTCGCCGTCGCGCTCGCCCTGGCGGGGGCGTGGGGCGCCACCGGCCTGGTCACGCTGGCGGTGGCGTTCAGCGGCTTCGCGAGCTCGTCGTGGCTCCTCGCGCTCGGCGCGCTCGCGCTTGCGGCGGCGATGGCCCGGACCGGTCTGCTCTTCCGTATCGCTCTGCTGCTGCTGCGGTCGTTCCCCGCGACGGCGACGGGCCAGCTGTTCGCGCTGCTCTTCGGTGGCGTCCTCATCACGCCGCTCGTCCCGCTCTCGGTCGCGCGCGTCGCGGCGATCATGCCGGTCGCGAGCGAGATCGGGCAGTCGCTCGGCTACGCGCCGCGGAGCAACGGCAGCGCGCGGCTCGCGTTCGCCGGGCTCGTCGGCTACTGGTACTTCTCCAGCATCTTCCTCACCGGGCTCGCGACGAACTTCTTCGTCGTGCAGCTGCTCTCCCCCGCCGACCGCGCGCGCTTCTCGTGGATCGGCTGGCTCGTCGCCGCCGCGCCGGTCGGGCTCCTCTGCCTTGTCGGAGCCGCGGCCGCGCTGCTCGTGCTGTTCCGGCCCGAGCGCGCTGCCGCGCGGATCCAGGACGCGACGCGGCGCCAGCAGCGCATCCTCGGGCCGCTCTCGCGCGGCGAGCGCATCGCGATGGGCGCCGCCGGTCTGCTCCTCGCCGGACTCATCGCGCAGCCCGTGCTGAACGTCGAGCCCGCCTGGCTCGCGCTGCTCGCGCTCGTCGTCGTGACCGCAGGCGCCCTCGATCGCGAACGCTTCCGCACGGGGATCGACTGGGGGTTCCTCATGCTCTTCGGCGCCCTGCTGGGCTCCGGCAACGTCATGCAGGCGACCCATGTCGACAGGTGGGTCGCCGCCGGTCTCGTCGAGCGCACCGCGGGCCTCGGCGACCCGGGCATCGTGGTCATCGCGATCGCCGCCGCGACGATCATCCTGCGGTTCGTCCTCCCGAGCCGACCGACGATGCTCCTGCTGGCGCTCGCGGTCGTGCCGGCTGCGCCTCAGCTCGGGATCTCACCGTGGCTCGCCGGCCTCGTGGTGCTGCTCGCGGCCAACATCTGGATCCTCCCGTACCAGGGGCTCGAGTACCTGGTCGCGCGCGAGGCGACCGCCGGTGAGGCGTTCGACGACCGGCAGGGCACCCGCATCGGGCTCGCACTGACGGCCGTCCGGCTCGTCGCGATCGCCGCGAGCGTGCCGGCCTGGAAGCTCATGGGCCTCCTCTGACCGGGCCGAGGCCGCAGGAGCTACGTCGCCCGTTCATACATTCTTCACACCGCGGGACCACGCTGTGGTCAAGCGCGAAGGAGAACGACCGTGGCAGCCGCTCTGGCGACACAGCAGACCGGAACGACGATGAAGGCTCTCGTGCAGGAGGGGACCGGCTCCGCCGACGTGCTACACCTTCGCGAGATCGAGCGGCCGGCGATCACCGACGATCGCGTGCTCATCAAAGTTCGCGCCGCCTCCGTGAACGCGCTGGACTGGCACAACGTGCACGGCGGGCGAGCCCTCACGATCATCGGCAAGCTGATGCGCCAGCCGAACATCCCCGTCCGGGGCGTCGATGTCGCCGGCGAGATCGAGGCGGTCGGCAAGAACGTGACGCGCCTGCGACCGGGCGACGTCGTGTTCGGTACCGGCCGGTCCACCTTCGCCGAGTACGCGACCTCGACCGAGCGCGTCCTGGTGACGAAGCCACCGCAGCTCTCGTTCGCGCAGGCCGCCTGCTTCGGCGTCGCGGCCGTCACGGCGTTGCAGGGCCTGCGCGACAAGGGCCAGCTGAAGCCGGGACAACGAGCCTTGGTCTACGGCGCCGGCGGCGGCGTCGGTACGTTCGCGGTGCAGATCGCCAAGGCGCTCGGGGCGCGCGTCACGGCCGTGACCAGCACAGGGAATCTCGAGCTCGTGCGCTCGATGAACCCGGACCTGGTCATCGACTACAGCACCGAAGACTTCACCCGGCGCCCCGAGCGGTACGACGTCGTGGCCGATGTGGCGGGGGACCGGTCGTTCGCTGACATGCGACGACTGCTGACCCCGAACGGGCGGATCGTCCTGATCGGCGCGGCCAAGAAGAGCTGGTTCGCGGTCTTCGCCCGCCTCGGCACGAGCATGCTGCGGTCGCGCCTGGGCAGCAAGTGGCTCGTGCTGCACATGGCGGCGATCACCAACGAGGACCTCGTCGCCCTGAAGGAGATGGTCGAGGCCGGAAAGCTGATGCCCGTCATCGACCGCGAGTACCCGTTGAGCGAGGCGGCCGAAGCCGTCCGCTACGTCGGTACCGGTAAGGCGCGGGCGAAGGTCGTCATCACGGTACGGTGACCTCGTCTCGGCGGATCCGCATCAGATGCTCCGGGTCGGGTTCGTCGGGCACCTGGACATCGCGGAGGAACCGGAAGCCGGCCTTCTCGTACGCCCGGATCGCGCTCGTGTTCTTCACCGATGGACCGATCACGCATTCCGCGACGTCGTAGCGCGCGAAGACGACATCGCGGAGGAACGCACGGATCAATCGCGCGCCGTGGCCCTTGCCGATCTCCGCGGGCTCGCCGATGAAAAGGTCGATCCCGGCACTCGGTACCTCGAGCGCGAGCGCCTGCCCGTACTCGTCGTAGTCGTCGATCAGGTAGCTCTGGATGAAGCCGATCGGCCGACCCCGATGGCGGATGAAGAAGATCTCCGTCGGATCGCCTTCGTCGCGGACTCGCTGCCGGTACTTGTCGAGCTCGTCCTCTGGATACGTGTCCCGCGGCGGATCGCTCCGATGCCCACCACCTGCTTACGTGCGCCTCGAGGAGCCAGCGGCGGACGAGCGGCAGATCCGCCTCGGTCAGCGCCGGGAAGTCGTACTCAGGCGCTGGCGTATTGCGTGAGGCCGAGCTTCGAGAGCGTCTCCGGCGTCGGCACGCCGTCGTCGGACCAGCCGCGGCTCCGGTAGTAGGCGCGGACCTGATCCGCGACATCGTCGGCGTCCAGGCGGACCCGCGACAGCACGCCCGAGACGTGCGGCTTCATGACCTGCTCGGGCAGCTTGTCGTCGGCCGCACCGAACCCTTCGCGGTTGTTGAACAGGCGCGCGAGCGTCAGCGAGAGCTCGCCGATATCGGTCAGGCTCGCCGCGTCGAGACCCCACCCGGTGACCGCGTTCACGATGTCCGTGAGCTTCGGGTCGTCGTAGCGGAGGAAGAAGCACATCCCGACCGTGTTCTTCGCGGAGCGCGACGGGAGGTTCGAGTTCATGTGATCGCCGCCGGTCGGGCTCGTCGCGTAGCTCACCCGCACCTGCTTCCCGTACTCGGTGCGCTGCCGCGGATCGTGCATCGCAAGCTCCTGCCCGCGGACCGCGGTGAGCAGCTCGGCGCCGCCCAGGCTCTGCGCCGCGCGGACCGAGCCCTCGGCGAGCGTGTCGCCGAGCCCCCGACGGAAGGCGACCGCGTCGGGCGACGCCAGCACGGCCTTTCCGTTCCCGAACTCCACGGGCTGCCCATCGAGCTCGGCGTCCGGCAACAAGCCCGTGGCCCGGAGGTCCATGACCCAGGCGACCGTCGCGCCGAGCGAGATCGTGTCGAGGCCGAGCGCGTTGCAGCGCTCGTTCACCTTCGAGATGAGTGCCAGGTCGTCGACGCCGCAGTCGGCGCCGAGCGCCGCGATGGACTCGTACTCGATGCCGCCATACTTCGGGTCGATCGCGTACGGCGTCTCCATCTTCACCACCTTCTTGCACCGGACGGAGCACGCCCAGCAGGCTTCCATCTTCACGCGGTAGCCCTTCTCGACCAGGGCCTCCGCGCTGATCTCGGCCGCGCCCTCGAACGGGCCGCCGTTGTAGTTGCGCACGGCCATGCCGCCGACGCGGGTGTAGCCGTCGAGCCCCATGCCGGTGCCGAAGTTGTGGAATGCCCAGTGGTTCTCCTGCAGCGTGTCCGCTACCCAGCGCCCGATCTCCTTCACCTTCGCCGCGTCGTGGAGCGGGACGGCGTGCGAGCCCTTCACGACGATGGCCTTGAGCTTCTTGCTGCCCATCACCGCGCCGAGCCCCGCGCGGCCCGCGATGTCCTTGAAGTCGTTGACGATGCCGGCGATGCGGACGAGGTTCTCGCCGGCCGGACCGATCTCGCAGACCCGCGCGAGGCGCTCGCCGACCTCGGCCTTGAGCGTCTCCTCCGTGTCCATGATCTCGAGCCCCCACAGATGCGCGGCGTCGCGGAGCTCGACCTGGTCATCCTTGATCCAGAGGTACACGGGCTTCGGCGACGCGCCCGTGACGACGATCGCGTCCCAGCCGCAGCGCTTGAGCTCGGCGCCCCAGAAGCCACCGACCTCCGCCTCGCCGAAGCCGCCGGTGAGCGGCGACTTCGCGCCGACGGCATGCCGCGAGGCGCCCGACAGGGGCGTGCCGGTGAGGACGCCCATCGCGAAGATGAGGATGTTCTCGGGCCCGAGCGGGTCAGCACCCTTCGGTAGCTCCGTGAGCAGGTAGTGCGCGATGAGCGCGCGGCCGCCCGGGTGACGCCGGAAGGCCGGCTCGTCCATCTCTTCGACGGAGGTCGTCCCCTTCGTCAAGTCCACGCGCAGCACCTTGCCCCAGCTGCCATAACGCTCGCTCATCTGGGTCCGATTATCGTCGACCCGAGGTGAGCGAGTACGACCTGGTCTGCGACGTCTGCGCGATCACCATGGAGCCGCGCGATGCGGTCGTCACGTGGGTGACTGATGGTCGAGGCGAGCACGACTTCACCCTTGCCCACATCGCCTGCGCTCCGCCAGGCGCCACGGACCGCAAAGAGGTGAAGCTGCTCGTCGGCCCGAACACGTTCCTCGAGTTCGTGTCGGATCGATTCGGCAAGGCGAACCCTGAGCCGGACCCGCTGCGCGCGATCGTCTGGGCGCTCGCCCCGTTCGTGATGCGGCACGACAACCCCGCCGAGATGGACTCGCTCCGCGCGGCCTCGTTCGGGGCCGAACCCGGGGTGAAGTTCGGCGCCGCGGCCGTGGCGGGTGCCGCCGCGAAGCCCAAGGACGAGGGCGGCAAGTGATCCAGCCCTAGTCGTCGTCGATCCGGCGTCCTCGCCAATAGCGGACGTTGCCGTTGCTCCGGTACCGCGGCGCGGTGAGGCCCATCGTCAGGTAGAACGCGCCGGCGCCGAACAGCACCGGGAGCAGCGAGTCGCTGAACGGCAGCCCCTGCCAGAACCCGAGCGTCTCGCCGAACGCCGCGGCCGCGATGACGATCAGGAAGCGCAACCACGCGCGTCGCTCGCGATCGATCACGCCCCGCCCTTCAGCAGGAATGAGGCCTCGCGGGCCCACTCGCCACACTGAGCGAGCTCGTCGCGCGATACGAGGTTCGCGCGCACAGCGAGCTTGAGCTCGTCGCGGAGCGTCGTCTGGAGCATCTCCGGCCCATCCGTATTGAAGCTGAAGTGGACCTTGTGCTTTCGGAAGACGGCGATGAACTCCCTGAGCTCGTCCAGATCGCGCACGACCTTCGTGTCGAGATTCGAGGACGGGCAGATCTCGAGATGGATCCCCCGCTCCGCCAGCCGCTTACACAGCCCGGCGTCCTCGGCCGCGTGGATCCCGTGGCCGATGCGATCGGGCTCGAGATGCGTGAGGACCTCGTCCACCGACTGCCAGTCCTCGTCCTCGCCGGCGTGCACGGTCACGCCGAGCCCGGCCTTCCGGGCTCGCTTGAACAGGGCCGCGTAGTCGGCGTAGTGGAAGTCCGGGTTCTTCGGTCCGGCGATGTCGATCGCGATCACGCCGCGCTTCCGGTACTGGATCGCCTTGTCGACGACGATCTCGTTCATCCGATGATCGAAGGTCCGATCGAGGCAGAAGATGAGGCCCACCTTGACCGGATACTCGAGCGCGGCGCGGTCGAGCCCGCGGATCGAGGCCATGATGATGTGGTCGAGATCCTGCTCGCCGCCGCGGTTGCGCTTCAACGGGTTGTAGCGGAGCTCGAGGGTCGTGATGTTGGCTTTCCGGTACGCGCCGCCGATGACCGCGTAGACCGATTGCTCGAGCGCGATGGGGCTGGACTGAATGAGCTCGGTCCAGTGATAGAGCTCGAGGAAGTCCTCGAACGACTTCCGGCGCTTCGGATTCACGGTGATGAGGTCGACGAACTCCCAGTAGTCCTTCGTGGGGAGGCGGATGCCCTGGGCGTGCGCGATGCCCCACATCGCGGCTGGGTCGACGGCGCCGCCGAGGTGGACGTGGAGCTCGGTGAGCTCATCTCCGAGGGGGTGCGGCGCGCTAGGAGCCTTGTTCTCTGCTGGTCGGTGGCCGGCGCACGCGGCGGCGGCGACGCGGCCGCGAGGGCTTGCCCTCGGGGTGCGCGTGCCAGATCGCGTGGCCGTCGTCGTCGGCGGAGCAGACCTGAAGGAGACGGTCCCAGACCTCGGCCCGCCGGAGCTCCTGCTCCGCGGCGCTCCGGTCGATCGCGCGCTCGAGCATCACGTCGCAGTCGTACGGCGACCCGACGAGGCTCCAGCCGTTCTCGGTGAGGAGGTCGACGAGCCGCGCGATCTCGGTGAGCCGCTGGGGCGTGTCCGACACGAACTCGCGCAGCCAGCCGGAGTAGCTGCGCTTGCCGCGGTCGGCCCGGTCGAGCTCGTCGCGGACGGTCCCGAAGACGTGGATGAGGATGTACGACGGACCGGACATCGTCACGATGTTAGCCGCGCTCTTCGACGAAGCGGTAGCCCCCGTCCGAATCCTTGGCGATCACGACGAGTGCCCCGTTCTTGAAGCCGCTCTGGCCCTTCAGATCCTTGCAGAACAGGTGGTAGTGCTCGTGCTCCGGGGGCACACACATGCAGCGCTCGGCCTGGATCTCCGCGTCGAAGCGGCGCGCGCCGATGCGCAGGTGCACGGGCGCACCGGGCTCGGGGAACAGCTTCCACGCGTCCTTCGTGATGAGGATCCGACCCTTGCGGACATCTTCGGAGCTGAGACGGTGGCGGTAGGTGCTACGAGAAACGCTCATTCGGTAGCACTATTTTCGCACATCGCGGGGCTTCTGTGTCGGCTGCGATCAGGAAGGCGTCAAAGCGCCCAAGCTAGCGCTGGGATCGTCCAAAAACCGCATCAAATGCACGACTGGAACGTCCGACCCGGCGGCCCGCAGCCCCGCGGCGACCTGGAGGATGCACCCCGGGTTCGCCGAGACGACGATGTCGGGACGGACCGCGAGGATCGCCGCGACCTTCTGGCGCTGCAGCTCGCCGGCGACCTCCGGATGCGTGAGGTTGTAGATGCCGGCGCTGCCGCAGCACCGCTCCGCGTCGGCGATCGGCACGAGCGTGACGTTCGGCACCTTGTCGAGGAGCGCGCGCGGCTGGCGGCGGATCTGCTGCCCGTGCGCGAGGTGGCAGGCGTCCTGATAGACGACGCGGATCGCGCGCGGCGCCGCGCTGCGCACCGAGCCGGGCGCGACGGCCTCCGATGCGTCGCGTACACGCGCACCGAATGCGTGCGCTCGCTCGCTCCAGGCCGGGTCGCCGGCGAGCAGCTCGCCGTACGCCTTCAGCTGCGCGCCGCAGCCGGCGGCGTTCACGACGATCAGGCCTTCCATGCCCGAGAACGCGTCGATGTTCAGCCGCGCGAGCTCGCGCGCGGTGTCGCCGTCGCCGGCGTGGGCGTGCAGCGCTCCGCAGCAGGTCTGCTCCTGGCAGGCCGTGACGCGCTTGCCGCCGCGCTCGAGCATCCGCACCGTGGCCCGCTCGGTCTCGCCGAAGGCGGTGCGCATGATGCAACCGGCGAAGAACGCGGTATCGCCGTCCGGACGCTCGATCGGGACGTACGGTGTGCCCTCGGCCTTCATCGCGAGGGACTCCATCGCGCGCAGACGCTTCGGCAGCAGCCGTGACGCGCGCGCGACACGCTGCGCTCCGCTGCGGACGTACAGGTCGATCAGCCGCGTCATCAGTCGCAGGCGGCTCTGATCGGCGACCGTCGCAAGCCCGAGGCGGCGGATCGCTTTCGCCACGCGGCGCGGCCGCTCGCGCTCGCGAAGATCCTCCCGCGCGCCTTCCATGATCCGGCCGAACGGGACGCCGGAGGGGCACGCCGTCTCGCACGCGCGGCACACGAGGCAGGCCTCGAGGTGGCCGGCAACCCGATCGTCGACGGCGGTGCCCTCGGTCGAGACCATCTGGCGGATCAGCTGGATGCGCCCGCGCGGCGAGTCGGCCTCATCGTCGAGCACGCGGTAGGTCGGGCAATCGTTCAGGCAGAGGCCGCACGAGATGCACGTCGCGAGGTCATCCGCGCGGACGTGCGACGACAGGACGATCGGTGCGGTCTGAGTGGAGATGGGCCATACGATACGGTCGCCGATGGCCCTCCACACCCGTAACGACCTCGCAGCGCGCCTGCGCGCGGTGCTGCCCGCCGACCGCGTGATCGATGACCCCGCGACCCTCGAGCCGTACGCGTACGACGCGTCGTTCTGGTCGCTGCGGATGCAGCACCGACCCGACGTCGTCGTCGTGCCGGAGACGACGGCGGAGGTCACGGCAACGATGCGCATCGCCAACGAGACGGGCACGCCGATCGTGCCACGGGGGGCCGGCACCGGCCAGACCGGCGGCGCAGTTGCGGCGCGCGGCGGGATCGTCGTGTCGTTCGCGCGGATGCGGCGGATCATCGAGATCGACCGGCCGAACCTGCAAGCCGTCGTCGAGCCCGGCCTCGTGTTCGCCGACTTCCAGCTCGCCCTCGGCCGGCAGGGACTGTTCTTCCCGCCCGATCCCGGGAGCGGACGGGCGTGCACGCTCGGTGGGATGGTCGCGAACAACGCGAGCGGACCGCACGCCGTGCGCTGGGGCACCACGTCGGCGTACGTGCTCGGTGCGGAGGTCGTGCTCGCCGACGGATCGATGATCGTCACGGGCGGCGAGCACAGCAAGGCGCTCAAGTCATCGAGCGGCATCGACCTCACGAAGCTGTTCGTCGGATCCGAGGGCACGCTCGGGATCCTCACCCGCCTCCGCCTACGCGTGCAGCCGCGGCCGTCCGCCCGCGCGGTGTGCCTCGCCGCGTATGCGAGCGTCGACGACACGGTCCTGTCGCTCGACGACCTCTTCGCCGCGGGCATCCTGCCGTCGACGGCCGAGCTCCTGGACCGCAGCGCGGTGCAGGCGATCCAGGCATACCGGCCGGAGCTCGGGCTCCCGGACGGCGAGGCCGTCCTGTTCATCGAGGTCGAGGGCACGCCGGACTACGTCGCGTCTGCGGTCCGTTTCGTCGACGCGATCGTGAAGCGGCGCGCCACCGTGACCCGATTCGCCGAGGCGGAGTCGGAGATCCAGCAGCTCTGGGCGGCGCGGAGTGGCATGGCCGCCGCGTCGGCGCTCATGCACCCCGACAAGCACCGGATCTTCGCCGGCGAGGATCTCGCGGTCCCACTCTCGGAGATCCCGCGCACGATCAGGACAGCGCGCGAGATGGCGGCCGAGCTCGGGATCGCGGTCATCTTCTACGGCCACTTCGGCGACGGGAACGTGCACTCGGCGATCCTCATCGACCCATCGAACGCCGACGAGGTGAAGCGCGCGGACGAGCTCGCGGATCGGCTGCATCGGCTCGCGGTGGCCGTGGGCGGCACGGTGACCGGCGAGCACGGGACCGGGGCCGTCCGGCAGCAGTACATGCGCCTCGAGCACGGCGCAGCGCTCGATGTGATGAAAAAGATCAAAGACACCCTCGATCCGAAGGGCATCTTGAATCCGGGGAAGATCTACGGGTCATAGGGAACCGGTTCCCCTACCCGGACGTCTACCTGTCATGCGAGCGCTCGTGGTCTTGGCCCTGGTCCTTGCCGCGTGCGGCGCTGCCGCGCCGGCGAATACCGGCATCCGCGGCACGATCCTCGCCGGACCCGCGTGCCCCGGCCCCGCCCGCCTCGACAGTCCGTGCCCCGACCGGCCGGTCGCGATGACCGTCGAGGTCGTCAGCGGATCGGATGTCGCCGCCACCTTCACGACGGACGCGGCGGGAACGTTCACCGTGAGCCTGGCGCCGGGGTCCTACACCCTGCGCTCCAAGAGTGGTCTGCCGACCCTCAGGTCAGAGGCGGTGGTCGTCGTCGCCGGCCAGTACACGAACGTCGAGCTACACGCCGACACGGGGATCCGCTAGTCAGCTACGCGAAATACCCGTAGTCCCCGAGCAGTAGGCGCAGGAAGAACAGCGAGCAGAGGATCACGATCGCGATCCGGTGCGAGAAGATCGCCCGGGGCTGCTCGCGCGCGACCTGCGCGACCTGACCCCAGAAGAACAGCACGAGCGACAGCTCGCTGAACATGAACGCCGCGTGTACGTAGCCGAGCGGCGTCCACGAGTACGGCTGGGTCATCGTCCAGTTGAGCAGGGCGTGCGTCGCCTGGTACAGGTGCACGGCGATCGTGAGGATGCCGCCGATCAGGAGCGCGCCGGTCACCTCCGCGGCGTGCGGACGGCGGCGCCACAGAGCGAGCTGGCTGACGATGAAGAGGTTCACGATCGGCAGGAGGAACGCGTCGCCGACGATCGCCGACGTGTACGAGAGCGTCGTCCGGTAGTGGAGGATGATCGGATCGGCGGTCCAGCGGAGGTAGAGGCTGCCGGCGGCCTGGGTGATGAAGCCGAAGAGCAGGGTGAGGCAGAACACCGAGGCGAGCAGCATCCAGGGGCGCGGCTGGTAAGCGGCGACGGTCCGGAGCAAGACCCCTCCCCTGCGAGTTGTGTCCGGAGCCTAACAAAGGGTCTCGGGTGCTTAGTGAAAAAGCGCGAATCAGGCGGCGGGGTAGGCCGTGGCAGCCTCACCGATCGCGCGATCGCTCATGAAGATCCTGAGCCCGGCGTGGGTCTCGCGGTGGCAGTTCGCGCAGAGCAGGACGCACTTCGCGAGCTCAGCCTCGATCTTCTGCCACGAACGGAGAATTCCGTCGGCGGATATGGCGAAGTCCTTGGTGCGGGCGTCGAGGTGATGGAACTCGAAGAGCCGGGCATGAACCGCGCGACCGCAGCCCGTGCACGCCCCACCCAGCGCCAGCACCGCTTTCGTCTTGCGCTCGCGACGCAGCGTGACTGTCGGCGGTTCACCCTGCGCGGGCGTCGCGATGTGGCGCATCCGATGGCAATTCGCGCAGAGCAGGTCGCACTTCGCCGCCTCGGCCCAGAGCCGCGACCGGGACACGCTGCTCTTGCTGATCTGGAACTCCTTTGTCCCGGCGTCACGATGATGGAACTCGAGCGCTGCGACCGCGGCGTTGTAGCCACAGTCAGCGCATCGCCCGCCTCGGCTGGCGATGAGCTCAGCCTTCAGCTCCCGCCGCTTCTTCTTCTGATAGCGGTACGTCTTGTCATTGCGCCGCTTGCGGCGATATTCGACGAGGTCACCCGCAGAGAGTGCCGCTGCCGGTAGTCGCGAGGTGTTGTGGACGCCGAACGGCGAACACGAAAGACAGAACCTCCGCCGATACAGCGAACGAAGAACGCCGGCTACGAAAGCCTTAGCAGGAAAGCGCTCGCCACATTGCGCACAGATCTTCAGCTCGATCGGGCGTTGCACTGGCTTCCGTGGACCGCGGAGGGGTCGGTGCGGGCGACATGCGAGACACCGTTTCCGGCCACGCAGGTCGAGCCGAACTCCGTTCACGTGAACAGTCGTGGCGAATGGCACGCCGCACACTTCGCACTCTTTCACGATTGGAACGTTAGTTCTATCGCGGGAGTCGCGTCAATAGGATCGTGATGAGGGAGGGATGCCGTGCGCCTCGACAGCTCCGGTGGGAGGATTCGAACCTCCAACCAAAGGATTAACAGTCCTCTGCACGACCGTCGTGCTGCACCGGAACGTGTGCGGCCGAGAAACCCAATTCTACCGTTTGCCAACTCCAGCGCGCGTGCGCCTTAGTGCCAACCTCTCAGACCTTTTGCAAGGGACTAGCCCGCGCGCTCGCCGCCGAGCTCGGCGACGATGCCGCGCCGCACAGCAGCGCGACCGGCTGGATGGTCAAAGTGTGGTTCGGCAACAAGGACCTGCACTACGAGTGCGGCGTGTACCTGCGCCGCAAGGTCGTCGAACTCGGCCTTCACTTCGAGAGCGACGCGTTCACGAACCAACTGCTGCTCGGAGCGATCCGCGTACGAGCCAAGGCGATCGCGAAGAAGTTGCCGACAGCGCGCATCGAGACCTGGGACAAGGGCTGGGCCCGCGTCTGGGAGCCGATCCCGCTCGAGAAGTTCGAGGAGCGATACAGCGCACAGCTGACCAAGACGCTCGCGAAGTACGTCCGCGTGCTCGAGCCGATCCTCGAGGACTCACTCCCGGCGGACGTGCGCTGGAGCAAGTAGCCTCGGCCGATCAGAGCGAAGGAGGACCGTCATGCCGACAACTCATGAAGCGACCGCCACGTGGCGCGGTGATCTCGCCTCCGGCAAGGGCGATGTCTCGACGAAGAGCGGGGCGCTGAAGCAAGCCGCGACCAGCTGGACGGAGCGCACCGAGGGCACCGGCGCAGCGGGCGCGACGAGTCCCGAGGAGCTCCTCGCCGCGGCGCACGCCAGCTGCTTCTCGATGGCGTTCGCCACACGCCTCGCGAAGGCCGGGGTGGCCGACCCGAACATCACGGTCACCGCGAAGGTGACGTTCGGACCGAAGCCCGAGGGCGGCAACGCCGTGCTGTCGAGCGCCCTGAACGTGCGCGCGCAAGCACCCGACGGCGACGCCGCCAAGCTCAAAGCCGTGGCCGAGGACGCGAAGGAGAACTGCCCGATCTCGAAGGCGCTGAAGGGGAACGTCGCCCTCAGCGTCGAGGCGACGCCGAGCTAACGGACCTCGCGCGCCGCGGCGACCGCCTCTTCCGCATTCCCGATCAGGCGCTGCGCGCCCCCGAGGGCGCGCGGCACGTCGAAGCGGTGGTCGAAGTTGCCGAGGTTCTCGGCGGCTTCGAGGGCCTCCTCGAGGGCGGAGCTCGCGAGGCGCAGCGCGGACGCCAGCCGCTCGAGCTCGCCCTGATCAATCGTCACCCCGCCGATGGTGCCACGGCCGACCGCCATATGCTCGACCGCATGATCGAAACGCTCCGCACCGTCCGGCAGATCCGCCAATACGCGACGGACCCCGTTCCCGACGACGTCATCGCGCAGATCCTCCAGGTCGCGCGTTGGACGGGCAGCTCGAAGAACTCCCAGCCGTGGCACTTCGTCGTCGTGCGCGACCGCGACGCACTCAAGCGCATCAGCGAGCTGCGGCCGAACATCAACTGGCTCGCCGGCGCGCCGCTCGCGATCGCGATCGTGCTCGACGGCCCGGGTACGAGCGAGGCCTACGACGAAGGCCGCGTGACCGAACGGCTGCTCATCGGCGCGCACGCGCTCGGCCTGGGTGGCGGAACGGCCTGGTTCGGCGACGACGCCCAGCAGGCCGAGGCGAAGCGGATCCTCGGCATCCCGGCGGACCGGACCGCCCGCTCCATGGTCGCCATCGGCCGGCCGATCTCGATCAAGGATCCGCGGCCGAACCCGCGCGCTGGTGGGCGGAAGCCACTGTCCGAGATCGTGAGTCACGAGCGCTGGGGAATGCCAAAGCGCTGAGCGCCGTTGGGGTCTCGCATGGCAGTGGAGCAGCTTCGGTTACGACAGATCCGGACGTATTCGCCCGATCCGGTCTCGGATGACGCGGTCGCGGACCTCCTGCAGATCGCGCGTTCGTCGGGGAGCTGGGCCAACTC
>DATCQC010000129.1:0-2460 GCA_036569685.1 Candidatus Limnocylindria bacterium
CGTGCAGGCCGCGATGCTGCCGACCGGGTGGGTGGACAACAAGATCCTGAGCCTGGGAGAGGAGGTGTACGCGACGCGGTACGTGCGGCGCCTAGCCCTGCGTTAGCTGCTCCGTGAGGAAGTCGACGATCCGGGTATGGGCCGTGTCCTGGTTCGCGCGCTTGGTGAAGCCGTGGCCCTCGTCCTCGAACACCATGTATTCGACCGGGACGCCGCGCGCCCGGAGCCGCTCGACGACCTGATCGGATTCCTCTTTCGGCACCCGCGGGTCGTTCGTGCCCTGCACGACGAGCATCGGGCAGCGAACCTCGTCGATGTGGGTGATCGGCGAGCGCTCGACGAGCTTCGCGCGGTCCGTCTCGAGGTCGCCGATCCAGAGCTTCAGGAAGCGGCGCCAGTTCGGCTGCGCGTGCTCGATCATCGTCACGAGGTTCGCGACTCCGAACACGTCGACCGCGCACTTCCAGCGATCCGGCATCGTCGTGACGCAGACGAGCGTCGCGAAGCCGCCGTACGAGCCGCCGTACACGGACAATCGCTTGGGATCGATGCGCGCGTCGGCGGCCATCCAATCCGCGACCGCTTTCAGGTCGCGCGCGTCGATGCCGCCCCAGTCGCGGTGAATGGCCTTCTGCCAGCCGAGGCCGTAGCCGGTCGAACCGTGGATGTTCGGTATGACGAGCGTGATCCCGCGATCGACGAGCGCCTGGAGGTACGCACTCGAGCTCGTGAAGGCTGGTCGCGACTGGCCCTCGGGGCCCCCATGTGGATAGAGCACTGCGGGCGTGCGGCCGGTCGCGGCCCCATTCGAGCGGGGCCGGTAGATGAAGCACGGGATGTCGCCGTCGGTGGAGCTGATGCGGATGAGCTCAGGCTCGACGAGGTCCGATGACTGCGCGGTGCGCGCGGTCTCGAACACGACCCGCGCGTCGCCGGTGCGCAGATCGAGCACCCAGAGCTGCGGCGCGTCGGTCGCCGAGGTGCGGTGATACGCGGCGAGCGAACCATCGGCGGAGACGATGAGGTCGTCGCACACGCCGCGGAGCGCGCGCTCGCCGGCGCGCTTCCGATCGCGCTGCCAGCGCAGCGTGGAGTAACCATCCTCGTTCACCGACCAGATCTGCGCCCGGCCGTCGGCCGACGACGCCGCGAGCTCTACATCCCACTCGGGCGCGTCGATGACCTCGCGCGCTCCGGTCGTGGCGTCATACGCCGCGAGGTAGAGATGTTCGCGGCCGGCGTCGGTCATGCCGAGCGGCCGGCCATCGGCGAGCCAGCCCGCCGGCACGTTCGAGACGTCGCCGTCGTGGGCCGTGATGCCCCGCATCGCGCCGGAGTCGGGATCGACGACGAACAGGTCTTGATCCGTGTTCGCCTGAACGCGCATGACGAGCAGCGCGCGCCCGTCGGGCGACCACCCGCCGGCGACGTACCAGTTCGGTCCGGTCACGACCGCGCGCTCGGTCGCCGTCTCGACGTCCTCGATCACGATGTCCATGTCGGTGGGCTGGCGCGCGTTCGAGGAGAACGCGACGCGTTTCCCGTCGGGCGACGTGGCGTTCCACGACAAGAGGCGCTGCACGCGCTCGCCCTCGGTCCACGACAGCTTCTCGACGCGCTCGTCGCTTCGCGCGACGTACAGCTGGTGGAGCTCGGTGCCGCCGCGGTCGGCCGCGCCGATGAGATCGCCGCGCTTCGACCAGCTGAGCGAGCGGACGGCCGCTCCGTCCACCCCGAGCGCCGGGGACGGCTTGGCGGGCTTCGTCAGCGGCAGCGTCCAGGCGGAGTACGTGCCCGCGCCGAGATCCGCGATGAACGCGAGCGTGCCGTTGTCGGGCGAGATCGCGAGAGCCGAGCGACACGAGAACCGCCGGGTCGTATGCGGGATCGGCGCGATGCGCTCGCGCGGCTCGAAGTCGGCGATCGGTCGGGCCACCGACCGGGATGCTAGCGCCGCGCTAGGCCCCGTCGGTCCAGGGCCGGCCGCCGTCGCCGCCCGTGATCCGATCGGGCTCGAAGCGGATCTTCACCCGGCCGGTCTTGGGACCGCTGTACGCAGCCCCGCGGTACCGGTGGCCCAACCGGTCGATGTGCACGCCGCCCTCGTCGGGAGCGACCTCGGTGAACCGGCCGATCAGCTGCGCGTACCGCCACATGTTCGTCGGGTCGATGAGCAGGAGCGTCACCGTGCCGTCGCGGCGCGCGTGCCGAAGCCAGTCCCGCGTCCCGGCGCCGTTCAGCCAGATGACACCGTCGGCGCACTCGAACCAGACCGGCGTGAGCTGGACCGTGCCGTCCCTCCGCTTCGTGCCGACGATGACCGGCATGACCTCCCGGGCGAACGCCGCGAGACGCGGCGGGATCCTCACGATCGGGACAGGAGCTTCGCCATGTCGGCGGCGTTGCTCACGGCCTTGTCGCCGTAGCAATTGTTCATCAGGACGTGGACCTCCTCGGTCT
>DATCQC010000130.1:0-4315 GCA_036569685.1 Candidatus Limnocylindria bacterium
TGGGGCTCGCTGTTCGTCCACCTCGACGGCCGGATCGTCGTGTGCTGGGAGGAGGCGACCGGCCCACGTCTCGCGGAGGCGTCACGGAACGGCGACGTCTCACTCGTCACCGGACCGGAGGGTGGCCTCTCGACGGAGGAGATCGATGCCGCGCGCAGCCACGACGCGGCCATCGCGTCGCTCGGCACGCGGATCCTCCGGGCGGAGACCGCCGCGATCGCGGCGGTCGCGATGCTGGTCGGCGCGCGAGGCGGCTAGATCCCGACCACGCCCTGCTGCTGGAGCTCCGTGCGGTCGAAGAGCGCGCGGTTCGCGAGCACGCGCGCCGGCGGCGCGCCGGTCGCGAGATCCTGACCGAGTCCCGCGGTGATGCGGCGCACGAGGATGAGCGCGAGGATCAGGAGCCCGGCCTGGACCGCCGGGGTCGTGCCGTCTTGCTCCCAGATGACCGCGGGGAACACGCCGAACGACAGCAGCGACGCGAGCGGGAGCACGCGGGTCGGACGCGACCGCACGGCCACGCGCATCGCGATGGCCGCGAGCACGGGCAGCATCATGATCAGGAACGCGATCGGGTCGACCGCGAGCGCGAAGCCCCAGCCCGCCGAGTTCGCGCGGCCGCCGTCGAAGCGATGGAAGACCGGCCACATCTGGCCGACGACCGCGGCGACGCCGCAGGCGAGCTGCACCTCGAGGGGCAGCCCGAGGGCCCGCGCGACGACGACCGCGACGAAGCCCTTCGCGGCGTCGAGCAGCCCGCCGACCATCGCCTCGCCCGGGCCGACGCTCTTCCAGAGGTTGCTCCCGCCCAGCTTCCGCGAGCCGACCGCGCGCAGGTCGACCCCTCTGGCGCGCGCGACCCAGTACGGAAAGGAGACGGAGCCGGCCAGGTACGAGAGGACGACGGCGATGACGGCCACGCCCTGTCATTCTGCGGGCTGTAAAGATGTGCATATCTTGACCAGCGGCCGTCGCCCGGACCACGTATCATTCGGTGAGTCGGCGGCCCGTTTAGGGCACGCCGGCATCGTCTTGTATGACCGAAAGCGGGGTGACCCTCAAAGACCCATGTCGGAAGTGATCATCGGCGAAGGCGAGTCGTTCGAGGCTGCCCTGCGCCGGTTCAACAAGAAGATCCAGCAGGCAGGGATCCTCGCTGAGGCCCGCCGGCGCGAGTATTACGAGCGCCCGGCAGCCCGACGCAAGCGGAAGGAAGCCAAGCGTCGCAAGCGCTGAGGCTCCGCAGCGAACCTGAGATGAAAGCCCGGCTCGAGCAGGACCTTCGTGATGCCATGAAGGCCCAGGACGCCGTGCGCCGCGACACCGTGCGCTTCGCGCTCGCGGCGATCCACAATGAGGAGGTCGCGAGGCGCGGTGAGCTCGATGACGCCGCGATCGAAGGCGTCCTCCGCAAGCAGAACAAGATGCGCCGCGAATCGATCGAGGCGTTCACGAAGGGCGGGCGCGCGGAGCTTGCCGCGAAGGAATCGAAGGAGCTCGAGATCCTCGAGTCGTACCTCCCGAAGCAGCTCGACGAGGACAGTGTGCGTGCCGCGGCCCAGCGCGCGATCGCGGAGACGGGCGCGACCGGCCCGAGGGAGCAGGGCAAGGTCATGCAGAAGCTCATGCCGGAGCTCAAGGGACAGGCCGACGGCGGGATGGTCTCGCGCGTCGTGAGCGAGCTGCTCAAGCCCAAGGTGTAAGTGGCGCAGGCGCAGCAGATCACGATCCTCATCCCCGATCCGGACGGAGATGATGTTCGTCGCCGGACAGAACGAGGCGAACATCGATCGCATCGAGCGCGAGTTCGGCGTGAAGATCGTCGCGCGCGGCGCTGAGCTGCGGATCAGTGGCGACCCGTCATCGGTCGCGCGGGTCGGCGACCTCGTCGGCGCGATGCGCTCGCTGTCCGGCCACGACGACAACCTGCGCAAGCCGGCGCTCGAGCGGCTCATCGGCACCGCCAAGGAGGCGCCGGTCGCGACGCCGCAGCAGATCCGCGAGCACATCGCGACGACCGTGACCGGCAAACGGATCGCGCCGCAGTCGGACAACCAGCGTCGCTACGTCGAGGAGATGCGCACAAGGGATCTCGTCTTCGCGACAGGTCCAGCGGGTACCGGGAAGTCATTCTTGGCTGTTGCGATGGGCGTGAACGCGCTCCGCGAACGAAAGGTCACGCGCCTCATCCTGACGCGGCCTGCCGTCGAAGCAGGTGAGCGGCTCGGGTTCCTGCCGGGTGATCTGGCCGAGAAGATCGACCCGTACCTGCGGCCGCTGTACGACGCGCTGTACGAGCTCATGCCCGCGGAGCGGATGGTGCGCGCGCAGGAGCGCGGCGAGATCGAGGTCGCGCCATTGGCCTTTATGCGCGGAAGAACTTTGAACGAAGCGTTCATCATCTTGGACGAGGCGCAGAACACGACGCCGGCGCAGATGAAGATGTTCCTCACTCGGCTCGGATATGGATCGCAGGTCGTCGTCACCGGCGACATCACACAGATCGATCTCGAGGACGGTCATAAGTCGGGAATGGTCGTGGCACGGGAGATCCTGCGCGAGATCGAGGGCGTGGGCTTCGTCGACTTCGACGACAAGGACGTCGTCCGCCACGAGCTCGTTGCGCGGATCGTGCGCGCGTACGATCGCTACGAGAGGAAGCCCGAATGATCCGGTTCGCGCCGAGGACCCGATCGATCGCGGAGGTCCGCGCGCTCATCCGCGCCGCCCCGCGCGTCCGGCTCGCGGCGTTCGTCGTCGCCACCGGGCTCCTCAGCGCGGTCGCACTCCTCTTCTCTCCGCCCGCGGTCGTCTCCTACGGGCAGGCCGGCGTGGTCGCCGACCGTGAGGTCCGTGCGCCACGCTCCACCGCGTTCACCTCAGAGTCGCTGACCCAGGCCGAGCGCGACAAGGCCGCGGCCGCGGTCCAACGCGTCTACGTGGCGGATCCCGCGGTGAATGTGACGGCGAGCTCGCATCTGCAGGCGGCGCTCACCGGCATCGCGCGCATCCGCAACGATGCGACGCAGGCCCGCGACCAGCGGATCGCGGCGCTCACGAAGCTGACCGAGGTCGCGCTCAGCACGCCGCTCGCGACCGACGCGCTCGACATGACCGCCGCCGAGTGGGACCAGCTGAGCCGCGAGCTCGATCCGGCGCTGAAAACGCTGTATGGCCAGGGCATCCGGCCGGAGCAACTCGACACCGCGCGCACGGACTCGGTCCCGAAGGCTCTCCCGCCGGCGTGGACGGATCGCCAGAAGCGCATCGGTGGAGAGCTCCTCAAGCAGAGCCTGCAGGCGAACCTCGTGTTCGACGCGAACGCGACCGCCGCGGCACAGCAGTCAGCGCGCAACGACGTCGCGCCGATCCAGGTGCAGGTGACCGCGGGCGAGGTCGTCGTCCGCGAAGGGCAGGTCGTGACGGACCAGGATCTCGAGAAGCTGCGCGCGCTCGGCCTCGTGAATCCCGGCATCGACTGGAAGAGCGCCGTCGGCCTGCTCGGCTGGGCGCTCCTCATCGCCGGCGTCCTCGGCCTCTTCGTCGAGCGCTACGCCGAGGAGGCGTGGGCGGACGATCGGAAGCTCATGGTGGTCGGCCTGGCCCTCGTCGCGCTCACCGCGGCCGGGCGCGCGCTCATCCCGGGTCACACCGTCGCCGTGTACTTCGTCCCGTTCGCTGCGGTCGCGATGATGCTCACGGTCCTCGTCGGCGGGCGCACGGCGCTTGCGACGCAGATCGCGGGCGCGCTGCACATCGGGATCATGTCGGGCCAGGTCGAGCTCGTCGCGTACGTCCTCGTGCCCGCGCTGCTCGGCATGGCGGCGGTGCGGCGCGCGACGACCGCCCGCGAGTTCGTCGAGGCCGCGCTCTACGTCACGCTCGGCGACCTCGGTGTCATCGGCACCTTCCTGCTCGTCGGCCGATCCGCCGACACCCTCGGCGCGCTCCAGCTGACCGCTGCCGCGCTCATCAGTGGCGTCGCCTCGGGTGTGCTCGCGTTCGGCGCGATCGTCATGCTCGGCCATCTCTTCCGGATCACGACGGTGTTCGAGCTGCGCGAGCTTGCCGATCCGAACCATCCGTTGCTCCGCCAACTGCTGCTGCGGACGCCCGGCACGTACCACCACTCGCTGCTTGTCGCGAACCTCGCGGAGCGCGCGGCCGAGGTCATCGGTGCGGATCCGCTGGTCGCGCGGGTCGGGGCGTACTACCACGACATCGGGAAGATGCGGAACCCGCTCGCGTTCATCGAAAACCAGACCGGCACGAATCCGCACGACGACCTCGATCCCGCGGTGTCCGCGAGCATCGT
>DATCQC010000131.1:0-2654 GCA_036569685.1 Candidatus Limnocylindria bacterium
GCCCTCGGTCTCGGCCCGCCGTTCGAGCGTTGCGCGAAGCTCCGGATCCGTCGGCGCGGCGTCGAGGAGCAGACCGTCGAGCAGCGCACGCACGTAGAGGCCTGTCCCACCGACGACGTACGCGGTCTTCCCTCGCGACGCGATATCCGCGAGCGCCGCCCGACCGTCGCGCTGAAAGCGCGCCGCGTCGTACGGCTCGGCCGGATCGACGAGATCGATGCAGTGGTGCGGGACGCGTCGCCGTTCCGCGGCGGTCGGCTTCGCGGTGCCGACGTCCATCCCGCGATACACCTGACGCGAGTCGGCCGAGACGATCTCGCCGCCGCTCCGCTCCGCGGCTCGCATCGCGAGCGCACTCTTCCCCGAGGCCGTCGGCCCGACGATCGCGACGACCGTCACCGGGCTTCCTCGATGGCCGCGAGCCCGCGCCGCGCGGCCTCGAGCGTCGCCGCATCCGGGTCACGCTCGCCGTAGCGCAGGTCCTCGAACGCGCGGACGAGCACCGTCGCCGCTTCGTTCCGGGGCGTCGCGATGAGGCTGCGGTCGTGATGCTCGCGCGGCGTTTCTCCGGCGGCGCGCCACGCGATGCCGGTCGCGTCGCCGCGCGCGAGGTACCGCCAGTAGAGAGCGCGCAGCGCGCCCGCAGGGGTGCCGTCGTCGCGTGGCGGACCGGGTCTCCGCGTACGTCGCGGCACGAGGCCGGCGAGGAAGGCGCCGATGCTCTCGCCTGCGGACGCCTCGCGGTCGAGCGTGGCGCCCTCGGGCAGGGTCTGCCGCCGCTCGCGGGCCATGCGGTCCACGAGGATGATCACGATGATCAGTGCGACGAGGGCGATCACGATCTCGACCGCGCCAACGATGAACGGACGCGTCGCCTCGATCTGCCGCAGCGCCTCCGCCTCCTCCGCGTCGCTGAGCGGCGGCGCGAGCTGCCGGAGCGGCGGGAAGCTCCCACCGTGGAACAGCGACTTGGATGACGTTGACGAAGAACTCGGCGACGTAGCCCATCGCGAGGAGGAATCCGTAGAGCAGGTTCCCGATGATCGGCGCGACGAAGTCGCCGCCCTGCCGGATCAGCTCGCCGCTGAACGGCGCGAAGATCGCCCCGATGACCGACAGGATCGCGAGGAGGATCGCCGTGCCCGACGCGGTGGTCCGGCCGGTGTCGCCGTGAGCCTCGCGTCCGGCGAGCGACAGCTCCTCGGCGGATCGCGCGAGTGACAGCGCGACGCCGGTCGCGGCAGTCGCGACGAGGCCAGCGATGACCAGGCCGGTGCGATCCACGGCTCCGGGCAGGAGCGCGACAAGGGCGGTCGCACCGATCGCGGCGAAGCCGGAGCTGCGCGCGTCGGACCACCGCGCGAGCGACCGCGCGACGGTGAGGTTCCGCCAGACGAACGCCTCGCCGACGATGCCGAAGAGAATGAGCCGCGTCAGGATCATCAGGCCGTCGGGATGCGGCGGCGCGTAGGACACGCCGGCTGCGGCGGCGGCGGCCATCGCGACCAGCGCGATCGCGGTGTTCTGCCGATCGGCGCGCGCGTCGCGAAGGATGCTCGCGAGCACGATGCCGACGCCGGCGAGGGCAAGCGCGGTCGTCACGATCGGGATGGCCCGGTCGCCGGCCGTGAACACCTGCGCCGCGGTGGCGATCGCGGCGAACAGCACGGCCTCGATGAAGCTGCGCCCCACGAGGAGCGCGCCGATCGTCGTTTGCGCGTTACCCCGCCGCACGCCGCGCTCCGATCCGCAGGCTGTCGACGGAGATGTCGGCGGCATGCAGCCGCGCCCGGACACCTTCCTCCGGCTCATCGATCGCGACGGCGAGGACGCGGTGGTGCGCCCGGCGCAGCGCGAGCAGCGCGGCGGCGAGGTGCGGGCCGAGCACCGGCGTGACGCACACGAGCGTCGCGCCCCAGGGCAGCCGGCCGCGCTCGCGGAGGAAGACCGCCTCGGGCGAATGCGACGCGTATGGCCCGAGGCGCGCGAGGATCTCGAGGCTCCGCGTCAGCGGCCGCGGGCCGCGCCCAAGCGCGGAGCGCGGTCGCTCGTGCGTCACGTTGTCGATGCCGTTGGTGACCAGGCCGACCTGCCGTCCGGCGTCCGCGGCGAGGCGGATGAGCTCGGCGGTGGCGGAGATCACCACCTCGGCGGCCTCGGGGTCGGCCTGGATCCAGTACTGGTCGTACGTCGCCACGTTCAGCAGGAAGACCGCGTCGAGGCTGGTCGCGGGCTCGTAGACCTTCGTCTGCAGCGAGCCCAGCCGCGCCGACGCCTTCCAATGGATCTCCTTCCGCGCGTCGCCGCTCCGATGTTCACGCACACCGCGGAAGCGCAACGGGTCGGGCAACAGGCCGCGCTTCGTCGCGGTTTCGGCCAGCGGCCGCAACGACGGGCGGTGGTGATCCACGACGCTCAGCGGCTTCGGATACACGACGATCGCCGGATGCGGCTCGATGACCGCGTCGACGCTCGTGAAGCCCAGCCAGTCACCGCTGCGCAGGCGGATCGGGCCGAGCTCGTACGCGCCGCGCTGGGTCGCGCGGAGAGCGAACGCGAGCGTGACGCGCTCATTGCCCCGCGGCGCGAAGCCGGCGCCGACGGTGCCGCGCGGCATGCCGGGCATCGTGGGCTCGGGGTCGATGCCCTCGGGG
>DATCQC010000132.1:0-3975 GCA_036569685.1 Candidatus Limnocylindria bacterium
GGCTCGGCGATCCCGCGCGCCGCCGCGATCTCCATGAAGAACGGCCCGACCAGGAGCACCACGAGGGCGAGCGCGACACCGGCACCCGCCAGTACCTCGACCGCCGGCCCCACCGTCGGCGGAACGATCCCGGCGACGATCCCGGGAACGCCCGTGAGGACGAGCACGGTCATCGCGAGGACGTAGAGCGTCGCGGCGACCGTATACGCGAGGAATCCGGTCTCCAGACCTGAGCGAGGCCGTCGCGGATGGCCGGCCAGGTCGGCGAACACGAACCGGAGGGCCTTGCGCCGCAGCGCGTTCACGTTCACGAGGTCCGAGAGCACGTAGTAGCCGTCGAACTCGAGCAGCGGCGAGAGGTTGAACGCGACGCTCACGAGGTTCGCGATCGCGAGCCAGACCGCAAGGTCCTGGACCCGACCGGCGGACACCGCGGCAAGGATGCCGAGCGCACCCGCGAGCGCGAAATTGAACAGCGGCCCGGCGGCGTTCACGATCGCCCGCCGCGTGCGGCCGATGAACCACGCGTCCGATGTGTCGACCCAGATCACCGGCGTGAACCACAACAGGCCGAGACCCGCGCGCCCGACCCGCCGTCCCTCGGCTTTGGTGGCGATCGCGTGCGCGGCCTCGTGCCCGAGGCCGGCAAGCGTGAGCCCGCCGAACGCGACCAGCAGCCCGCCCAGGCCGAAGTCGTCGGGTGATGCCTGGCGGACGCTGCTGGCGAGCGCGATGGCCCCGATGACGCCCACTCCCAGGGCGCCAAGCGCTCCTGGACGGCTGAACGCCGGCCGCAGCAGGCGGTGGAGCGTGCCCGCGAGCGCGTCGGCGTCCCGGAGCTCGAGGCGCGGCGCCAGCACGAGATCGAGCAGCCGCATGACGCGCGCGTCCGGCTCGTCGCCGGCGATCCGCGGGGTCGTCACAAGGCCCGCAGCCTGGAGCGCCGCGACGGTGGCGAAGACCGTCGCCGGATCGTCGAGGCCGGTCCGCTCGGCGTGACGCATCGCGAGCTCGCGGAGGCTGCGATCGCCATCGAGGTCCTCGTAGATCGCAAGGCCCTCCGCGGACAGGCGAAGGTACGTGCCGCCCTTCGGGTCATGGAGGATCACGCTGTTCGGCTCGTCCGGCGCGGCCAGCACGCGCACGACCGCGCTCGGCCGTGGCGCATGCTTCGCCTGCATCGCCGATTCGAGCCGTGCGACGACCTGCCGGTACTTCTTGACGATCGCGCGCACGTCCTCACCGCTGATGCGGAACGCGCGCACCGGAGTCACCGCACGCGCGCTCGCGCTCCGTGCGACGCCCGTCAGCACCGAGATCTCTCCCAGGAATGCGCCGGCCGCGCCACGGCCGACGACGCGTTCGACGCCGTCCTGCAGGTGGACCACCTCGACCTCGCCGCTTCGAAGAAGGTACGCATCGTCCGAACGCTCGCCCTGCCTGAGGATCAGGTCCCCGGGCTCGAACGACGCGGGCACGAGGTGCGCGGCGACGTCCGCGATCGCCTCGGACGGAAGATCGGCGAACGGGCTGTCGCGCCGCAGGAAGTTCGTGGCCGCGCGCCCCTCCGCGAACGCCCGCAGCTCGTGGGCGAAGCCGGGCTCGCTCGCGATCACCGCGAGCAGCGCGTCCTTCGGGATGCGCACGCCGGGCGACGTGGCCGTCGCCACGACGGTCGCGCTGCGCGGCTGGTCGAGGACCACGGCCATCTCGCCGATGAGCGCGG
The DNA here is from genome assembly GCA_036569685.1 of Candidatus Limnocylindria bacterium. Classification (GTDB taxonomy): domain Bacteria; phylum Chloroflexota; class Limnocylindria; order P2-11E; family P2-11E; genus UBA4735. The sequence continues at coordinate 1,727 of DATCQC010000132.1, forward strand.
GCGCGGCGATGGTCGCCAGGGTCCGCAGCCGGTCACCGGTCATGATCCGCGCGCGTCCGGCGCTGAGCACGATCACGTCTCCGGGCGGATCGCCTTCTCGCACGATGGTCTCGCCCGGCGAGAATCGGGTGGCGGCGCCGGCCCCGAGCAGCCGGGCGCGGACCTCTGGGGCGAGGCTCAGGAATGGACCGAAATCGAGGGCTCCCATCGGCCGCGAGCCTAGCGGACGGTCCATCGGTCGCTCGCGATGGGACACCGCCGTCATCGACGCGCGGGCGCCGCGAACGAACCAGGCGATCGTTGGGACGCTCTCGCTCGTTGCCCTGCTCACCGGGTGGTGGGGCATCCTTGCCGCACTCGCGCTCCAGCTCGCGATCGGGCTCACCTTCGGCCGCCGGTACTGCCTCCCGTGCCTCCTCTACTTCGAGGTGATCCAGCCCCGGCTCGGCGAAGGGCCGATCGAGGACTCGCGTCCACCGCGCTTCGCGAACGTCGTCGGCGTCATCTTCCTGACCGCCGCCTCCGTCGGCTCTGCCGCGGGCGTGACGCGCGCGGGCCAGATTCTCGGGGGCATCGTCGCCACGCTCGCGCTCCTCGCCGCGACCACCGGCGTCTGCGTGGGCTGCGAGCTGTACCGCCTCGCGGCCAGGCTTCGCGGCGTTCGGTCCCGCCTCATCGATCGCGTCGATCTCGCCGAGCTCGGCGCCGTCGTCGAGGGCGAGGTGGTCGTCGAGTTCACGCATCCGCTCTGCACCGATTGCCGCGAGCTCGAGCGCACGCTTCGGCACCCAGGCCGTTCGGTCCTCACGATCGATGTGTCGCGGCGCGCCGACCTCGCGCACAAGTACGGGTCACCGCGGTCCTGGTCGGTGCCGATGGCGCGGTCCGCTCCCGGATCGCCTGAGCCGGACGAGCGCGGGACCGGCTACGGCTGGCGGGCGGCTCGCTTCGGGGTCGTGAGCGCGATCCGCTCGCGTGGGCGCCGCCACGCCGGTGGGGCGATCGCGGCGCGCTTGCGGAAGTTGTCGAAGGCGTAGGTGTCGCAGAGCACCTCGGCCGATGTGCCCCAGCCGTGGGTGAGGTACAGCCACCAGTGGCAGAACTCGTGGAGATAGAGGAACCGGATCACGTCGCGGCGCGTCCGGAACGGGACGAGCGGGTAACCGCGCGAGCCGAGATCGACCATCTCGCGGAACGGCCGGAACGGCTCCGGTACCTGGATGAGCATCTCCCGGCTGTCCCAGAAGGTGAACGCGACCAGATGCGGGCGGCTCCGGTAGCGCAGCGCCTTGACCGTGACCGTGTAGCCGGTCGCCGTCGGCAGGCCGCGCAGCACGGCCCGGACCTCGCCCGCGGTGTGCGACGGCAGCGCGGAGCGGACGGCCATCGGACCGAGCGGGCGGCCAGGGCCTTGGTGGATGTTCCGGACGGCCATCGGTCGATCGTAGGGAGCAAGCGTCCTGCCCATTTGTGCCTTCCAGTTCGGCGCTGGCTTGCCTGGCCATCCGCGACGGGTCTAGGATTGGGCCAACGTCGTTCGAGCGGGAACGAGTAGCCCGTGCGAGCCGTGTAGCGAACCGGGACAGGTGTAAGCCGGGGCGGCGGACGCAGGCGAATGGATCCCGCGAGACGCCGCGGCGAACGAGGAGCAAGTAGCCGCGGCCGGTGGCCCGCCGTTATCGCCGGGCGCTGCGTGATCGCGCAGGCTGAGGGCTTGCTTCCAATTCTGGGAGCAGCCGAGATCGGGTGGCACCACGACCCTCGTCCCGAGATGGGAGCGAGGGTCTTTGCTTTTCCAAAGACCGAAGGAGCGGGCGTGGCGAGCGCGGTGTCGAGCGTGATCAGGCTGGAGCCGGTCGTGCGCGAGCGCATGGCCGATCTCGAGACGCCGGTGTCCGCGTTCGCGAAGCTCCGCCCGCTGGGCGGCGCGTTCCTCCTGGAGAGCGCCGAGGGCGGCGAGCGGATGGGCCGCTACTCGTTCATCGGTGTCGCGCCGCGGGAGCTGGTCGTCTCGCGCGATGGCGATCCGCTCGATGCCCTCCGGCGCGCCATGGCGAAATACGACCGGCCCGGCGGCGGGCCCGGCCTCCCGCGCTTTTCCGGGGGCGCGGTCGGCTACGTGGGCTACGAGGCGGCCCGGCACTTCGAGCGCATCCCGCTCGCCCCGCGCGACCCGCACGCGCTGCCCGACGCGGTCTTCGGGATCTACGACACGGTCGTGGCATTTGACCACCTGCGGCACACGATGC
>DATCQC010000133.1:0-3236 GCA_036569685.1 Candidatus Limnocylindria bacterium
ACGCACTCGGCGAGCTCGCTCTGGCCGTTGCCGCCGACGCCGGCGACACCGAGGATCTCACCCGCGTTCACCGTGAGGTCCACGCCCTGGAGCGCCGTCGCCCCGCGATCGCTCCGAGCCTGGAGCCCGCGGATCTCGAGCACCGGACCGGTCGACGTGACCGCCGTGCGCGCCTGCACCGGGCGCAGCTCGCGGCCGACCATCAACCGCGCGATCTCGGAGGGCGACGTTGCCTTCGTCACGAGCTCGCCGGCGTTCCGGCCCGCGCGGAGGACGGTGATGCGGTCCGTCACCGCGAAGACCTCGCGGAGCTTGTGGGTGATGAAGATGACCATCTTGCCCTCGTCGCGCAGCGTGCGGACGATGGCGAAGAGCTCCTCCACCTCCTGCGGCGTGAGGACCGCGGTCGGCTCGTCGAAGATGAGGAGCTCGCTGCCCCGATACAGCACCTTGAGGATCTCGACGCGCTGCTGGAGACCGAGCGGCAGATCCTCGACCTTCGCGTCGGGGTCCACGCCGATGTGGAACCGCGCCTCGAGCTCGCGGACCCGCGCGGCGAGCGTGCGCTCGCGCAGGAGTGGGCCTGAGCGCTCGTCGCCGAGCACGACGTTCTCCGCGACCGTGAGCGGCGGGACGAGCATGAAGTGCTGGTGGATCATCCCGATGCCGAGCGCGATCGCGTCGCGCGGCGAGCGGATGTGCGCCTCCTGGCCGCGCAGCTTGATCGTGCCGGCGTCCGGGCGGTAGAGGCCGTACAGGATGTTCATGAGCGTCGACTTGCCCGCGCCGTTCTCGCCCAGGAGTGCGTGGATCTCGTGCTCGTCGACGACCAGGTCGACGCCGTGGAGCGCGGTGAAGTCGCCGAAGCGCTTCACGATGCCGCGCATCTCCACGTGCGGCACGAGCCGCTCCTCGCTCACGCCTGGCCTTCCGTTTCGTACGGCACGCCGTCGGCGGCCGGCGGCCGCGAGCGGCCGACGAATCCGGCGACCGCGAGGATCGTGAGGATGTACGGCAGGGTGCTGAGCAGCTGGACCGGCACCTTCGTGTCGCCGATGACCGCGCCCTGCAGCGAGGTCGAGAGCGCGTTGCCGTAGCCGAAGATGAGCGCGGCCGCGAGCGCGCCGACCGGAGTCCACCGGCCGAAGATCATGGCCGCGAGGCCGATGAATCCGCGCCCCCCGGTCATGCCGTCGGTGAACGAGTGCGCGACGCCGAGCGAGAGGTACACCCCGCCGAGGGCGGCGAGGGCACCGCTCGCGAGGACCGCGGCATAGCGGATGCGCCGGACGTCGATGCCCACCGTCTCTGCCGCGCGGGGATGCTCGCCCACGGCCCGGACCCGGAGTCCCGCGATCGTCCGGAACAGAAAGACCTGGAGGAGGACGACGAGCGCGAGCATCACCCACACCATGCTGTTCTGGCTACCGATGGCGTCGCCGAGGTAGGGGACGCCGTCGAGGAAACCGAGCCGCAGATCCGGCAGCCCGGGAAGGTCGGCCGGCGTCCCGGTGTGCCCGTACAGCTGGAAGTCGAGGTACGTCGTGAGCCCGAGGGCCAGGATGTTCAGCGCCATGCCCGAGACGATCTGGTCGCTGCGCAGGGTGATCGACGCGTACGCATGGAGCAGGGCGACCAGGATGCCCGCGAGCACGGCCACGCCGAGCGCGATCCAGATGTTCTGTGTCCGGTCCGCCGCGACCACCCCGAAGAATGCCCCGACGAGCATCGACGCCTCGAGCGCGATGTTCGTGACACCGCTCCGCTCGGTGACGACGCCGCCGAGCGCGGCGAGTGCGATGGGCGCCGCGAGGCGCAGGGTCGCCGCCGCGACGCTCGCGCCGATGAGCATCTCGAGGCTCACGGCGTGCTCACGCGATCGCCTCCACCGGCCTGCGCGCGCGGCCGCGGCGCCGGGTGAGCGAACGGACGAGGCTCTCCGCCGCGATGACGAACAGCACGAACGCCTGGATGATCGCGACCAGGTTCGACGAGATGCCGGCGTGCGACTGCATGTACGCGCCGCCGTGGACGAATGCGCCGAACAGGAGGGCCGCGAACACGATGCCGAGCGGCGAGTTCTTCCCGAGGAGGGCGACCGCGATCGCGTCGAAGCCGTAGCTCGACGAGAAGCCGTCGTACACGCGGCCGAAGACGCCGCTGACCTCGATCATCCCGCCGAGTCCGGCGAAGCCTCCGGCGATCGCCATGACGAGGATCATGTGGCGCGCCGGATCGATGCCGGCCTGCGCCGCGGCACGGGCCCCCAGGCCCACGGCGCGCAGCTGATAGCCGAGCGGCGTGCGCCAGAGCAGGAACCAGAACACGACGACCGCCGCGGCCGCGAGGAGCACGCCCGCGTGCAGCCGGCTGAACAGCACGAGCTCGTTCGGGATGATGACGGGAAGGCGGGCGCCGGCGCCGATCGGCGTCGAGGCCGGTGTGCCGAGCGCGTTCTGCGCCGTCATCGGCCCCTGCTGCAGGAGCCAATGCATCACGAAGACGATCGTGTAGTTGAGCATGATGGTCGTGATGACCTCGTTGACCCCGCGCAGGGCCTTGAGCAGCCCGACGATGCCGCCGTAGAACGCGCCGCCCGCGATGCCGAACACGATGACGATCGGCATCAGCAGGAAGCCGGGCAGCGACGCCCACTGCGAGCCCGCCCACCCGGCGGCGAGCGCACCGACGAGGAGCTGGCCCTGCGCGCCGATGTTGAACAGGCCGGTGCGGAACGCGACCGCGACCGCGAGGCCCGTGAGCACGAGCGGGATCGCCGCGACGATCGTCTCGGTGATGTCGTACGGCGTGCCGAAGGCGCCCTGGAAGAGCGCGACATAACCCTTCACCGGGTCGTTGCCGCTGAGCAGGACGAAGATCGCGCCGAGGAGGAGCGCGATCGCGACCGACAGGAGCGGGATGGCCGGACCAGAGGCCCACTGGAAGGTGAGCTGACGAACGGACGGGGCCGGGCGATCTGTGCCCGGCCCCGTCGTTGTCGGCTGCTGGATCTGGGTCACCAGGTCACTTGACCTGGACGGTGTCCTTCGGAGTGATCTTCCCCGATGCGATGTCGGCCAGGGCCTGCGTCGCGGCCGCTTGCGCGTCCGCCGGCACGATCTTGTCGAGCGTGCCGAAGCCGATGCCGCCGTTCGTCGCGTTGAACGAGTTGTCGCCGGCCTTGTAGGTGCCGAGGCGGACCGCGCGGATCGTCTGGAAGACGGCCAGGTCCACCT
>DATCQC010000134.1:0-1847 GCA_036569685.1 Candidatus Limnocylindria bacterium
CGCTGCTCGACGCCGGCGCGCGCGTGATCAGCGTGAACGCGGAGACGCGCTCGCTCGAGGACGCGTACCTGGCGATCATCAAGGAGAGCCGGCAGGCATGAAGGCACTGATCCTCGCGCGGCGGGGGATCGTCGAGCAGTACAGCAATCGCGCGGCGATCGTCCGAGCGCTGTTCCTGATCGCGCTGCCGATCGCGTTCATCCAGCTGAATCGCTCGGCAGCGGGTGCGCCGGACACGTTCATCCTCGTGTTCGCCCTGCAGGCCGCGCTGTTGCCGGCCGCCACCGCGATCAACGCGGCGGCGGGCTCGTTCGCCGCCGAGAAGGAGGCCCAGACGCTCGTGCCGCTGCTCGCGGCGCCGATCCGCGACATTGAGATCGTTGCCGGCAAGCTGATCGGCGTCATGGTGCCGGCCGCGGTGCTCTCGATCGTCTCGCTGCTGACGTACCACGCGGCGGCGTCGCAGCGGTTCGGCGCCGCGCGCATCGCACAGGTGCTCGATCCGGTGACGACGCTCGAGCTGTTCGGGCTGTCGATCGTCTTCATCCTCACCCTCGGTTCCTGGGTGATGGTCGTGTCGGCGCGCGTCCCGAGCCAGCGCGCGGCGCAGCAGATCGCCGGTCTCGTGCTCGCCGGCGTCGTGGTCGGCCTGACCGGCCTCAGCAGCCTGATCGGGAACATCCCGACGGGCCTCATCATCGGTGGCATCGTCGCGGTGCTCGTCTCCGATCTCGTCGCGCTCCAGCTCGCACAGCGCCTGTGGAACCGCGAGGAAGCGGTGGCCCGGCTGTGACAGGCGTGCCCCCGGGTCCAGCCAACGAGATCCCCGAGGCGGGCGTCGCGTACCTCGACGGCGCGTTCGTGCGGTTCGCGGACGCGAAGGTCAGCATCGCGACGCACGCGCTCCAGTACGGGACCGGCGTCTTCGAGGGGATCCGCGCGTACTGGAACGCGCCGGCCGAGCAGCTCTACGTGTTCCGGCTACGCGAGCACTTCGAGCGGATGACCCGCTCGTGCCGCATCGTCCGCATCGGGCTCCCCGGCGATGCGGACGAGCTCTCCGAGATCGTCCTCGAGCTCCTCCGCCGCAACGCGTTCAAGAGCGACGTGTACATCCGGCCGCTCGCGTACAAGGCCGCGCGCGTGGTGAAGGTCGCGCTCCACGGGCTCCGCGACGGGTTCGGGATCTACGCCTTCCCGATGGGCGGCTACCTCTCGACCGGCGGCCTCGCCGCGCACACGACGAGCTGGCGGCGCATCTCGGACGAGGCGATCCCCGCCCGCGCGAAAGTCAGCGGCGCGTACATCAACACCGCGCTCGCCGTGGACGAGGCCGCCGAGCACGGCGCCGAGGAGGCGATCTTCCTGACGAGCGGCGGTCACGTCTCCGAGGGCGGCGGCTCGAACCTCTACCTCGTCCGCGACGGCACGCTCGTGACGCCGCCGGTGACCGAGGACATCCTCGAGGGCATCACCCGCGAGACGATCGTCGCGCTCGCGCGCGGCGACGATCCTTCGCATCCGGAGTGGCGCACCGCCGTCTACGCGCGGTGAACGGTCGCGTACCAGGGCGTCGCGGGCGCGTACTCCGAGGCTGCGGCGCAGGCCCTCTTCCCGCAGGACACGCCGGTCGGCTCCCGCACGTTCGGGGATGTGTTCGCGGCGCTCGGATCGGGCGCGGCCGGGGCCGCGGTGGTGCCGGTCGAGAACACCCACGCCGGCTCGGTGGTCGACGTGTACGACCTGCTGCGCGGCCACGCCGGCCTGCAGGTGATCGCCGAGGCGGTCGTGCGCGTACGCCACTGCCTGCTCGGGCGGGCCGGCGCGACGCTCGAGGGCATCACGAG
>DATCQC010000135.1:0-1819 GCA_036569685.1 Candidatus Limnocylindria bacterium
CCGGCGCCATTCAGCTGGAGCGATGGCTGTCCGATCTATCTCGAATGGCTCGGCGGACGCGAGCTCTCCCCGACCAACGTGCCCGGGCACATCGTGAAACCACTCGATCCCGTGTACGCAGGGATCGCGAAGGAGTCCCACGCACTCAACTGCCGTCCGGCCGGGGCGATCGCGCCGAACGGCGAAGTCGCGTTCGAGATGCAGCTCGCCGTGCCGCGCGACGCGCTCGGATCAGAGCGACTCAGTTGGGAGATGATGTTCTGGCCCGAGGATGGACCGGCCAGCGCGGCGGTCGAGTTCTTCGCTCCGCGGCACTAGCGGCGCAGTGACCTAGCCCCGGACAACCTGCGCCCCAGCCGCACGCACGCGGACGGCGCGACCACGCCCCGGGACGCCGGCCACGCCCGCGGCCTCCTCCATCGCCGCCGTCACCCGAGCGGCGAAGCGGGTCGGCGCGAACGCGATGACGCTCGGCCCGGCGCCTGACAGCGCGGCGCCGAACGCGCCCGCCTCGCGCGCCGCGGCGATGATCTCCTCGAGCGCGGGCACGAGCTGCAGCCGCGCGGACTCGTGCAAGCGGTCGTGCATCGCGACCGAGAGCAGCGCGCCGTCGGCCTTCAGGATCGCGGCGAGCAGCGCCGACGCGTGCGCGAGGTTGAACACGGCGTCGGTCCGCTTCACGTCCGTCGGGAGCACCGCGCGCGACGTTTCGGTCGCGAGCGCCGACGTCGGCACGAACAAACACACGCGCCACGCGCTCGGGAACGCGAACCGTGCGGCGACCGGACCGTCGGCCGACGGGAGCGCGATCGTGAACGCGCCGTACAGGGCGGCCGCGACGTTGTCGGCGTGCCCCTCGACCTCGGTCGCGATCCGGAGGAGCGCCCTGCGGCCGAGCGGCTCGCCCGCGAGCGCGTTCGCGGTGAGGACGCCGCCAACGATCGCCGCGGCGCTCGAGCCGAGACCCTTGCTGCCGGGGATGACCGAGCGCTGCGTGACGTGCTGCGGCCCGAGCTCGTGGCCGAGGCTCTTCGCCGCGGCGCGCGCGGCGACGACGAACAGGTTGTCCTCGCCGACCGGCACGCCGCTCGCGCCGTTCCCCTCCACGACGACCGTCCACTCGCGGGCCGGCCGGACCGTGAACTCCGCGAGGAGCGGCAGCGCGACGCCGAACACGTCGAAGCCCGGCCCGAGATTCGCGCTCGTCGCAGGAACGCGAACGCGCAGCTCGCTCACGACATGCCGATCGCGCTACGGACGGCGTCGAGCGTCGCGTCGACCTCGGCGATGGGCGACGCGAGCGCGATCGCGCTGTCGGGATCCTTCATGCCGTTGCCGGTGAGCACGCAGACCACCTGGCGCGGCTTCGTCCCCGCGCGTGCGAGCTTGCGCAGTCCGGCGACCGCTGCGGCGCTCGCCGGCTCGCAGAACACGCCCTCGCAGCGCGCGAGGAACCCATACGCATCGAGGATCTCCTCGTCGGTCACTGCCGTGATGGAGCCGCCCGACTCATCGCGCGCGCGGACCGCGCCGTTCCACGAGGCGGGGTTCCCGATCCGGATCGCCGTCGCGATGGTCTGTGGATCGGCCACGATCTCGCCGTGCACGATCGGCGCAGCGCCCGCCGCCTGGAAACCGTGCATCTGCGGCCGGCGCTTGGCCATCTTCGCCTCGCGCGCCTCGTTGAACCCCTTCCAGTACGCGGTGATGTTGCCGGCGTTGCCGACCGGCATGCAGTGGACGTCGGGCGCATCACCGAGTGCGTCACAGATCTCGAACGCGGCGGTCTTCTGACCCTCGATGCGGAACGGGTTGATCG
>DATCQC010000136.1:0-2226 GCA_036569685.1 Candidatus Limnocylindria bacterium
CTCGGCGCCGGATGGCGCCACGACGTAGATCCCCTGGTCCTGGTCGGTCGGACTCAAGTACAGCTCGATCGGGCCGAGCCGGTAGCCCAGTGGTCTCGCATCGGCGGGCAACAGGGCATTCCGCACGAGCAGGTCGCGGTACTTCCCGTCGTAGGCGCCCTGCGGATCGCGGATGTACATCCGCGAGGACGCGCTCGTCTCCGCTCTCGTGCCGGGCGGCCACCCGATGAACAGCATCGTGGCCGACTGCCAATCGCAGTGGTCGGGTCCCGCGATGGTCGTCAGCTCGCTGCCGTCGATGCCGTCGCCGTCGCGAGTCCAGTGGTACCCGGGATAGGCGGGCGGCGCGTCGAACGCGGAACCGACCGACGCGAACGGTACCGTCGCCCGCACGTCGAGAATGTTGAGCTGCCAGACGACCGCGACGAGGCCGATCACGACGAGCGCAATGGCGAGCGGCCGCCGCGTCCGCACGCGCTAGCCCCGCTCGCTCGACGGCACCATCACGAACGTGAGCGCGGCCGCTCCGACCGCGAACGCGACGGCGGCGGTGAGTGCCACCGGCGTCGAGATGGCGAGTAGCGGCCCGGAGAGCGCCGAGCCGACCGGGATCCCCGAGTAGTTCAGGTGCATCGAGACCGCGAACGCGCGGCCGAACCACGCCGGATCGGTGACCCGCTGGCGGAGCGAGAACAGCGCGACGTCCATCACCGCGCTGCCGATGCCCACGAACACCACGCCGACGACCAGCCCGGCGAGCGATGATGCCGTGGCGATCGCGGCGATGCCGGCACCGATGACCAAGATGCCGCCGACGAGCATCGGCCGCTCGCGCCCGACGCTCCCGAGGCGCCCGGCGCTGAGTCCGCTGACGATGCCGCTCAGGCCCATGATCGACCAGAGCACGCCGACGACCTGGACGCCGCCGTAGCCGCCCTCGAGCACCTTCACCGGCAGCGCGACGATGAGGATCCCCTGCCCCAGGTTCACGACCGACATGCCCACCGCGAGCCCACGCAGTGCCTGATTGCGCACGACGTAGAGGACGCCGGCGCGCGCCTCGGCAAGCAGGCCGACGCGATCGTCGCGCTCGGACGGCACGTCGCGCACCGCGGCGAGCGTGATCGCGCCGGCGAGGAAGACGACCGCCGTCCCGGCGATGGCCGCCTCCGGCGAGTAGAACGCGACGATCGCGCCGGCGAGCGGCGGGCCGAGCACCGTGGTGACCATGTAGAACATCGAGTCCACCGCGTTCGCGCGATCCCAGAGATGCGACGGAATGACAAGCGGGAACAGTGACCGCGAGCCGCTCGTGCCAAGCGGGTTCATGAGCGAGCTGAACACGACGAGTGCCAGGATCGCGGGCAGCGGCGCGTGAAGGTTCGCGAGCACGACGATCCCGGTCAGCGCGATCGCCGACGCGGCGTAATCGGACACCATCAGGCGCACGCGGCCGTACCGGTCGAGGAGCGCCCCGGCGAGCGGGCTCACGATCACGCCGGGCGCGATCGCGAGGAAGACGCTGATGCCGGCGAGCGACGCGGAGCCGTACCGCTGGAGCACGAAGAGGACGAGCGCGAGCTGCCACATCGAGGCCCCCGCGCGCACGAGGAGCGTTGCGGCCGCGAGCCGCGGGAATCCCGGCACGTGGAGGAGGGCGCGATAGCTCGTGGCGGTCCGGGCGGCGGTCGCCTCCACTACACGTGGGCCATCGCGCGAAGCTCGGCCGCGAGATCCGCGGGCACGTCCGCCTCGACGTCGATGCCGCGCTCGGAGTACTCCTCGCGCCTGAGCGCGCCGCGCTCGCGGATGCGCTGGATCATCGCGCCACCGCGGTCGTACGGAAGCGTGAGCCGGATCTTCGTCCAGCTCGCCCGGGCGGCCTCGGCGAGCCGCTGGCGCAGCGCGTCGATGCCCTCGCCGGTCTTCGCGGACACGAGGATCGCGCGCGGGAACTCCGCGCCGAGAGCCTCCCGGAGCGCGTCGCCCTCGGCACCACGCAGGAGGTCGGCCTTGTTGAACACAAGGAGCTGCGGGCGCGCGCCGAGCTCGAGCGATGTGAGCGTGTCCTTCACCACCCGCATGCGCTCGTGGAGGTTCGGGTGCGAAACGTCGGCGACGTGCACGAGCAGATCGGCGTCGGCGAGCTCCTCGAGCGTGGCGCGGAATGCCGCGATGAGCGTCGGAGGCAGCTTGTTCACGAATCCGACGGTGTCCGAGAGGAGC
>DATCQC010000137.1:0-12856 GCA_036569685.1 Candidatus Limnocylindria bacterium
GGCCTTCATCCCGCACGCGGCGTGGCTGTGTCAGGGTTTCCCCCATTGCACAAAATTCCTAACTGCTGCCTCCCGTAGGAGTCTGGGCCGTGTCTCAGTCCCAGTCTGGCTGGTCATCCTCTCAGACCAACTACCGATCGCGGCCTTGGTAGGCCATTACCCCACCAACTAGCTAATCGGCCGCAGGCCCCTCCCAAAGCGTCTTGCGACTTTGAGCACTGAAATGAATCAGTGATCACATGCGGTATTAGCTCGTCTTTCGACGAGTTGTCCCCCACTTCGGGGCAGGTCACCTACGTGTTACTCAGCCGTTCGCCACTCACCTCAGCCCTTGCGGGCTTTGGTCCGTTCGACTTGCATGTTTTATGCACGCCGCCAGCGTTTGTCCTGAGCCAGAATCAAACTCTCCGACAAAAGAAGAGACCGATCCTTTCGGAACGGTCATCATCGCTTCGAGTTCGAATGGCTTATTGATCGACGAGTCCGCGCTTGTGTTCGTTCCTGCCACTTTTCAACTGTTAAAGATCGTGCCCAGACCTCCCAAAACGGAACATTGGCCACGGGCTTCTGCGGACAACCATCATACCGACCGCGTGCGCCGGGCGTCAACCGCGCGCATGCCCGCCACCGCCCTCGGTTTCCGCGTATTTCGGGACATCCGGGCAGCTGGCGGAGCGAGCGGGCAACCTAGAGCGCCCGACGACCCTCGAGGGCGCGGCTCACGGTCACCTCGTCGGCATATTCCAGGTCGCCGCCCATCGGGAGACCGCGTGCGAGCCGGGTCACGCGCACCCCGTTGTTCCCAAGGGCTTGCGCGATGTACATCGCGGTCGCCTCACCCTCGAGATTCGGGTTGGTCGCAAGGATGAGCTCGCTGACCCCGCCGGCCTGCATGCGCGTCACGAGCGGCGCGATCTTCAGATCGTCCGGCCGCACCCCATTCACCGGGGAGATCGCGCCGTGGAGCACGTGGTACACGCCCTTGAACTGGCCAGTGCGCTCGATCGCGAGCACGTCGAGCGGCTCCTCGACGACGCAGACGATCGTGTGGTCGCGATCGTCCGCCGCGCAGACCGCGCACGGATCCGTCTCGGCGATGTTGAAGCAGACCGAGCAGTACCGGAGGTCGGTCTTCACGGAGCGGACGGCGCTCGCGAGCGCGTCAGCGTCCGACATCGGCGCACGAAGGATGTAGTACGCGAGCCGCTGCGCGGTCTTCGGGCCGACGCCCGGAAGCTTGGAGAGCTCGTCGATGAGCCGGGCCAGCGGTCGCGCGAGAGCCTGGGTCAAGCGCGCTCAGAACCCCGGGAGCTTGAGGCCGCCGGTCACGCCGCCGAGCTTCTGCGCGGCGAGCTCCTTCGACCGCGCGAGCGCGTCGTTCACGGCCGCGAGGACGAGGTCCTGGAGGGTCTCGACGTCCGCGGGATCGACCGCGTCCGTGCTGATCTTGATCTCACGCGTTTCCTGCGTCCCGGTCATCACGACCGTGACCGCGCCACCGCCCGCGCTCCCGGTGACCGTGAGCTCGCCGAGCTCGGTCTGGGCCTTCTCCATGTTGGCCTGCATCTCGCGCGCCATGCGCTGCAGGTCGCCGATGTTCTTCATGTCTCACTCGACCTCCAGGATCCGATCTGGTCTGCGGAACGTCTCGAGCGCGGCGCGGAGCATCGGGTCTTCGGTCGCGGGCTGCGTGTTCGTGGCCGCGGCCGCGGGCTGCTTCACGCACCGTACGCGCATCGCGGTCCCGACGAGCTCGCCGAGATCGCGCTCGAGCTCCGGTCGCTGGCGATCCCACATCTGCCGCGCGAATTCATCGCTGAACGCGAGGACGATCGTGCCGCCCTCGATCGCGACCGGCTCGGCCTTCACGAGCTGCGCCGCCTTCGCGATGCTGCGCTCCTGCGCGCGTTCGAGCAGCTGATCCCAGGCCGACCGAACGCGCTGCAGCGTCACGCCCGGCGACGCGGCCCCCACGGGTCCGGCGGCGACGGCGCCCGTGCTGGGGGCCGTCTGCTGGGCGCGCCGCTCGGCGAGATCGACGACCGCCTGCGCGCGCGGAGTGGCCGGCGGCGGGGCGGGCTTCGCGGGCGCGTTCTGCGGGACGGGCTGCTTCGGCGCGGGGGCGGGCGGAGCGCTCTGCTGCGTCGTCGTGAGATCGAGCAGCGCCAGCTCGAGCGGCAGCGGCGTCCCCTCGCCGGTCCGGAGCTGCTGTTCGGTCTCGATGAGCCGATGCGCGATCTTCGCGAGGCGATCGAGCGAGAAGAGCGGCGCCTGCCGGCGCAGGACCGCGGCGACGCTTTCGGTCGCGGTCTCCGGCAGCGTGTCGGACGCACGGACGAGGACGAGCGCGCGCATGTGATCCATCGCCCGGCGCACGAACAACCGCAGATCGCGGCCGTCGTCGACGAGCGTGCGCACGAGGCCGACGGCCTTGGCGGCGTCGTTCGCCGCGATCGCGTCGAACAGCGCGCTCGTCTCCTCCCAGTCGGTCGCGCCGAGGAGCTCGTCGACGTCGCCGACGCGCACCTTTCCCTCGGCGAAGGTCGCGACCTGGTCGAGGATGCTCTCCGCGTCGCGGAGCGAGCCCTGGGCATGCCGCGAGATCGCCTCGAGCGCGGCCGGCTCGACCTGCCACTTCTCGCTCTTCGCGATCGCAGCAAGCTGCTGGACCATCTTCTGATGCGGGATGCGGCGCAGATCGAAGCGCTGCGTCCGTGACACGATCGTCGCCGGGATCCGCTGCGCCTCGGTGGTCGCCAGGACGAAGATGACGTGCGGCGGCGGCTCCTCGAGGGTCTTCAGTAGGGCGTTGAACGCCTCGTTCGTGAGCTGGTGAGCCTCGTCGATCACGTAGACCTTGTACTGGCCCATCGAGGGAGCGAACCGGACCTTCTCGCGCAGGTCGCGCATCTCGTCGATGCCGCGGTTGCTCGCCGCGTCGATCTCGATGAGGTCCAGATAGCGGCCGTCGCGGATCGCAATGCACGTCTCGCAGGCGTCGCAGGGGTCGCCGTCCTTGGCCTTCGGGCAATTCACGGCCTTCGCGATGATCCGAGCGATCGAGGTCTTCCCGATCCCACGCGCGCCGGCGAGCAGATACGCGTGGGCGACCTGCCCGTTCGCGATGGCGTTCTTGAGGGTGCGCGTGACGTGCTCCTGACCGACCACTTCGGCGAAGGTCTGGGAGCGGTAACGGCGATAGAGGGCGGCGCGCTCCGGCACGAGGTCAGGATAGAGCGTCGAAATGCCGTGCACCCTCCGTCGATCACGCCATCTCGGTCACGCTCGCACGTCTTGGCTCGGACCAGGCTTGCCTGCGGCACTCAGCGACGACCGCTTACCGCTGCTTCCTTCCGGACCTGACGGGGTTCGCGGGCCACTGCTGCACAGGACCCGATCGTCAACGCCGCGACGCGCGAACAGGAGCTGGAACGACGGACCTCGGGAGGGAATTCAGCCCCGCTGAAGCGGATTGCGGGTACAGGGCACCGCTAGCTCCCCGCCTAGCACAGCGAGTTAACGCTAGCACCGGGACGAGGTCGATGATGACTGCGGAAACACGATGGGGAGAATGCGATGAACGTGCAGGAGATCCTCGCGAAGGCGCAGGACAGCGTCGACGTGAAGCGCGTGTACGGCACACCGATCGAGAAGGACGGGCTCACGATCATCCCGGCAGCCAGCGTGTCGGGCGGCGGCGGTGGCGGCGGCGGTCCGGCGGATTCGGGCGGCGGCGTCGGCTACGGCGTGCGCGCACGGCCGGTCGGCGCGTTCGTCATCAAGGACGGCGAGGTGCGCTGGGAGCCGGCCATCGACGCGACGCGCCTCGCCCTCCGCGGCATGCTCATCCCGATCGTCGGGATGATCGTCGCGCGCTCGATCGTGATGACGGTGGCGAAGCACCGGCGCTAGGGGCGGCCCCGCAGCATCCCGTCGATCTCATCGAGGTGCTCCTTGCGGTGGATCGCGCGCGAGAGGTTGAACGGCGGTCCGCCTTTCGCACGGATCTTCGCGAGCATCGCGTCGCTGAGGCCGCGCACCTTGCCGTCGGCTCCCTCGGCCAGACGCAGCGCCAGCTCCGCCGCGTCACGCGGCCGGAGCGCCAGGCAGAGCGGCTTTGCGGCCTCGTTCACGGCGTCCACGTTCTCCTCTTCATAGGTCGTGGGCTCGCCGTCCGGTCCCCACGCGTCGATCCAGTAGATCGCGCGGGCGTCCCAATACGCCGCGTGGGCCAGGACCGCCGCGACCGTCCAACCATCCGGCATCGGGCGAGCGAGCTCCGCGTCGCTCAGCCGGGCGACGAGGGCGCGTAGGCGCTCGCGCTCGGCATCGCTCTCGGCCTCGTGCGATCGATCGACGGTCATGTGCCGTTCCCTTCGAGTGCATCGGCGACGCCGGCCAGATCCGGAGCGATCATGTCCGGCTGCGGCCCATGCGGGTAGAGGACCGCGCCCGGCCGCGCGACGAAGGCCGCGCGGCATCCGGCCGCGAGCGCGCCCGCGATGTCCCACCCGTGCGCAGCGACGAGCCGCACGTCGCCGATCGGGACTCCCGTGCGCTTCGCGACCATCTGATACGGCTCGGCCGCGGGCTTGAGCCTGCGCACCTCGTCCGCTGAGTACACCGCCTCGAGCAACTCGCGCAGGCCGCTGTTGCCCATCTGGGCCTCGGCCACGTCCTTCGGGCTATTGGTCAGCGCGACGAGCCGGAAGCGCGTGCCGAGCCGGGCCATCGCGTCACGGACCTCGGGATAAGGCGGGAGCGTCCGCATGCCGTTCACGATGGCATCGGTCTGGCCGGGCGAGAGCGTGACCTTCTGCCGCGCCGCGAGCATCGCGAGCGCGCTCCGCTGCGCGGTCACAAAGTCGACGTATGAGCCGGTGAGGCCGCCGACGAACGCGACCTGGAGCATGAGCGCGAACCATTGCGGCCGCAGCGCCGCGTCGCCGAACGCCGCCGCGAACGGCGCGTCAAGGGCGCGCAGGTCGAGCAGGGTCTCGTTGACGTCGAACGCGATGACGGTCATTCGGCGGAGAGGGCGAGATTCGAACTCGCGAGTCTTTCGACTACTGACTTTCCAGGTCAGCGCCCTAGGCCACTAGGCGACCTCTCCATTTGTGCCTCGGCCCCCGGGGCCCTGCGGCTCGGTCGGGCTAAGCCCTCCCTCGCCTGATCACGCTCACCTCACAACGGCCGCTCAACAGGTTCGCAGCCGCCGTTGGCGCCGGCGGAGAGGGGGGGATTCGAACCCCCGTGGCTTTCGCCAACCGCTTTTCGAGAGCGGCACCATCAACCACTCGGACACCTCTCCGCCTCGAAGTTTAGCTGGCGAGGTTCTTCTTCAGGAACGACATGATCTTCGGCCACGCGTCCTTCGCGTCGTCGGGCCGATGGACGTCGGTGCGCTTCTCGTTGAGGAACGCATGGTCACCCGTCGGGTACACGATCTTCTCGAACGGCACGCCCGCGGCCTTCAGGTCGGCCTCGAGCCCGGGCAGGGCCTGCATGACGTGCGCGTCCTTGCCGCCGAAGATGCCGAGGACCGGGGTGCCCGTCAGCTTGGAGTAATCGGGCTTCTTCTGCGGCGGTACTCCATAGCAGTCAACGACGGCGCCGATGACCTCCGGTGCGACCGTACTGGTCAGCAGCGCGAGCATCCCGCCCATGCAGAATCCGATCACGCCGACCGTGCTCGAGCCGGTCTTCGAGTGCGAGGCGAGGTACTGCGCGGCGCCGCGCGCGTCCTTCGCGGCCTGCTCGATGTTCAGCTCCATCATCAGCTTCTGGGCCTTGTCGGGCTCGCCGATCTGCGCGCTCTTGCCGTGGTAGAAATCCGGTGCCAGCGCGTTGAAGCCCTCGCGCGCGAACATGTCGGCGGTGCCTTTCACCTGGTCGATCAGTCCCCACCACTCCTGGATCACGATGACGCCAGGCCCCTTGCCCGACGCCGGGCTCGCGAGGTAGCCGCTCGCCGTTCCACCATTGCTCTTGAAGTTCACGAGGTCGCCCATCTAACTGCTCCTCTCGATGTGATTCCGCAAGATGCCGATTTTCTCGATCTCGAGCTCGACCACGTCCCCAGGTCTCAGCCACTCCGGCGGCGTGCGGCCCATGCCGACGCCCTCGGGGGTACCGGTCATGATCACGTCGCCCGGGTGCAGCGTGAGGCCGGCCGAGAGCTCCGCGATGATCCGCGCGACCGGGAAGACCATGTGCTACGTATTCGAGTCCTGCTTGGTGGCGCCGTTCACGCGCGTCGTGAGTCGGAGGATCTGCGGATCGGGGATCTCGTCCTTCGTCACGATCCACGGTCCGAGCGGCAGATGCGTGTCGAAGTTCTTTCCCTTGAACCACTGCCCGCCGTGCCAGGTCCGCTGCACGTCCCGCACGCTCACGTCGTTCCCGATCGTGTAGCCGAACACGTGGTCGAGCGCGTCGCGTTCGGCGATATCGCGACCCGCGCGCCCGATCACGACGGCGAGCTCGACCTCGTAGTCGAGCTGGTCGGAGATCGGCGCGGGGTGCCGGATGGCGGCGTCGGGGCCGACGATCGCGAACGGGTTCTTCGTGAACAGCGCGGGGTGCTCGGGGATCTCCTGGACCGCGCCGGCCGGCCGGAACGCCTTGCCTTCGGCGAAGTGCTCCGCGTAGTTCCACCCGACGCAGAACACGTTGCGCTTCGGGACGATCGGCGCCAGCAGCCGGACGCTGTGCAAAGGCAGTGCGGGAGCGGCCGGCGCCCAGCCCGCGCCTCGCTGGATGAGCTCCACCATCTCGACGGTGTCGCGCAGCGGACGGATCGATTCGCCCTCGATCACCCCGGTGAGCGGGCCCTCGCCCTCATCGAACGTGCACAGCCTCACCTGCCTATTCTGGACGGCATCGGCGGACGGTGGAGCGCGGCCTAACATCTGCAACGCGTCGCGCAGGGGGTGCCGAGAATGGCCGTCATGACTCGTGGCAAGGTCACCAGGGGCAAGGCCGAGGGCATCGACGCCTGCGCCGACGATCGTGGGGTCATCCGCGCCGCCGCGATGGATCAGCGCGGCTCGTTGAAGAAGGAGATCGGCCGGCAGGGCGGCCAGCCGACCGACGGGTCGTTGACCGAGTTCAAGACCGCGGTCACGCAGGTCCTCACCCAGCACGCGACGGCGATCCTCATGGACCCCGAATACGGTCTGCCGGCGCTCCGGGCGCGCCGGCCCGGCAGCGGGGTGCTCCTCGCGTACGAGAAGACCGGCTACGACGCCGACCCACAGAACCGCACGCCCGACCTGCTCGAGCGCTGGAGCGTCCGCCGGCTCGTCGAGGCGGGCGCGGACGCGATCAAGATCCTCCTCTATTACGACCCGTTCGACGACCAGGACGTCAACGACCGCAAGCACGTGTTCCTCGAACGCATCGGCGCCGAGTGCGCAGCGCTCGACGTCCCGTTCTTCCTCGAGCCGCTCGCGTACGACAAGGACATGGACGAGAAGGGCTTCGAGTTCGCGAAGCTCAAGCCGCGCGCCGTGCAGGCGTACATGGACAAGCTCTCCGATCCGCGGTTCGGCGTCGACGTCCTCAAGGTCGAGGTCCCCGTGAACATGGCGTTCGTCGGCGGCTCGAAGGCGAACGTGACCGGGCAGATCGCGTACGACCGCAAGGCCGCGCTGAAGCACTTCAAGGAGGCGTCCGACGCGGCGAAGCTGCCGTTCATCTACCTCTCGGCGGGCGTGACGAACGAGGTGTTCAACGAGTCGATCGAGTGGGCCGGCGAGGCGGGCTCCAAGTTCGCGGGGGTGCTCTGCGGGCGCGCGACGTGGCAGCGGGGCATCCCGGTCTACGCGAAGGAGGGGCTGCCGGCCTTCACGGCGTGGCTCGAGAAGGACGGCGTCGCGAACATCGAGGCCCTGAATGCGATCCTCGCCCGTACGGCCTCCCCGTGGTGGACGATCTATGGATCGCGCGAGGCCGCGAGCGGCTAGTCGCGCTCCCTGCGGCCGGCGAAGAATCCCGAGAGCAGCGCCTCTGCCTCCGCACGCCGCGCGCCGAGGCGCCACTTCGGATGATGGTTGAGCGCCGGCTCGTCGAGGAGCTCTGCCACCGAGCGCACCGCGCCGGCCTTCGGGTCCGGCGCCGCGAAGACCACGAGGTCGATCCGTGCGAGGACCGCCGCGCCCGCGCACATCGCGCACGGCTCGAGCGTGACGTAGAGCGCGCACTCACCGAGCCGCCAGTGGCCGAGCATCTTCGCCGCCTCGCGCAACGCGATGAGCTCCGCGTGCGCGGTCGGATCCTGGTCCCGCTCGCGCGCGTTGTGGCCGCTGCCGATCACGATGCCCTCGTGCACGACGACCGCCCCGATCGGCACGTCGCCGTGCTCGATCGCGGCCCGCGCGGCATCGAGCGCCTGGGTCATGAACCGATCGTCGTCGCCGACGCGCGGGAGGCTAGACACCGAGATACGACGCCTCGATGTCGGGCCGCGCGGCGAGCTCCGCCGGCGTGCCGCCGAACACGATGGTCCCCTTGTTCATCACGTAGAGCCGCTCGGCGACGCGCGTCGCGAGCCCGAGGTTCTGCTCCACGAGCAGGATCGCGAGGCCGGTGCCACGGAGCGACCGTAGCGCCTCCCCCATCTCCGTCACCAGCTTCGGCGCGAGACCCTCCGAAGGCTCGTCGAGCAGGAGCACGCCGGGATTCCGCATGAGCGCCCGGCCGATCGCGAGCATCTGCTGCTCTCCGCCGGACAGCTCGTCGCCACGGTTGCCGAGGCGGCGCGCGAGGGCCGGAAAGAGCTCGAGCACCCGCCGCTCGTTCCAGCCACCCGTCACCGCTCGTGCGGCGAGGTGCAGGTTCTCGCGCACCGATAGCTCGGCGAAGATGCGCCGACCCTGCGGAACGAGCGCCACGCCCGCGCGCGCGATGCGGTGCGCCGGCTGCCCGGCGACCTCGCTCGTCCCCACCCGCACGCTTCCGGCGCGCGGCCGGATCGATCCCATGATCGCGGCGATCGTCGTGGTCTTACCGGCGCCGTTGCGGCCGACGAGCGCGACGGCCTCACCGTCACGCACGTCGACGTCGACACCCTGGAGCACGTGACTGTCTCCGTAGTACGCGTGTAACCCGCGGACCTCGAGACCGCTCACGCTTCCACGGCCTTCCCGAGGTACACGTCGTGCACCTGCCGGTCGCTCCTGATCTCGTCGGGCGTCCCCTGTGCGATCGCGCGCCCCTCGTGCAGCACGGTGATGCGGTCGGCCAACCGGAACACGACGTCCATGTCGTGCTCGACGATGACCACGGTCAGCGAGCGATCGAGTCCCGCGATGAGCCCGGCGATCCGCTCGGTCTCGGCGGGCGACATCCCCGCGGTCGGCTCATCAAGCAGGAGCGCGACCGGGCGCCGCGCGAGCGCGACCGCAAGCTCGAGCTGGCGGCGCTCGCCGTGCGACAGGGCCCGGGCGGCCACGGCGCCGCGGTCAGCGAGGCCAACGCGCTCGAGGACGGCGGCCGCGTCACGCCGCTCCGCCGCCGGCGGCGAGTGGAACGGCCGGTACGCACCGCCGATCGACGCGATCGACAGCAATACGTTGTCGAGTGCGCTCAGGGGATCGAAGAGCTCGTTTCGTTGGTACATCCGCACGAGACCCAGCCGGGCGCGCTGCCACGTCGTCAGTGGCCCGAGGGCCACACCGCTAAGCGACATCGATCCGTCGTTCGCGCGGAGCTCGCCGGTCAGGACGTTGAACAGCGTCGTCTTCCCCGCGCCGTTCGGACCGATGACCGCTCGCCGCTCGCCGGCCTCCACCCGCAGATCGACGCCGGCGAGCGCGCGGATCCCGCCGAAGTCGCGCCGCAGCTCGCGGACGTCGATCACGCGCGGACCAGGCGGCGGACCGCCCCGACGATGCCCTGCCGCGCGAACACGACGAAGGCGATGAAGACCGCGCCGAGCACCAGCTGCGCCGGGATCTGCGCCGGCAGGACGCGCTCGATCGACAGCACGACGGCGGCGCCGACGACCGGCCCGACGAGGGTCCCGGCGCCGCCGACGAGCACCATGACGAAGCCGGCGACCGATGTGCCGAGCGCGACGTCATTCGGCGACACGAACCGGAACTCATAGGCCGAAAGCGCGCCGGCGACCCCGGCCAGGGCGCCGGCCAGCACGAAGGCGGACAGCTTGAGCGTCCGCGTGTCGTAGCCCAGGGCGCGCATCCGTCGCTCGTTCTCGCGGACGCCGACGAGCGCTCTCCCGTAGCTCGACGTCGCGATCCGCCAGAGCAGGAGCCCGACGGCGAGCGCCACCACGCAGACGAGGACGTAGAGGTCGCTCGCGGCACCGAGGTCGATGCCGAAGAGGATCGGCCGATGGACCCCGGAGAACCCGTTCGACCCGCCAGTGAGGTCCGTGGCCTGGAACGCGATCGCGAAGACCATCTGCGCGAGGGCCAGCGTCAGCATGAGGAAGAAGATGCCGGCCGCGCGCACCGCGAGGAACCCCACGATCAGCGCGAGCAGGGCGGCGGCGACGACCGCGGCGCCGAGGCTCACGACGAGCTCGTCCGTACCGAGTCGCTGGGCGGCGATCGCCGCGGCGTACGCACCGCCGCCGAAGAACGCGGCGTGCCCGAGCGACGGAAGTCCGGCATAGCCGACGAGCAGGTTCAGCGAGCTCGCGAAGATCGCGAAGATGAGGACCTGGCGGATGATCCCGGCGACGAAGCGGGAGGACTCCCAGGCCCCCGACCACTCCGGGAAGGTCACGAGCACGATCCAGACGGCGAGGACTGCCGCGGCGCGGATGAGCAACGACCGCGTCATCGGCCGATGCGCACGCGGCCGAGCAGACCGGTTGGCCGGAACAACAGGACGAGGGCCATGATGGCGAAGATCAAAGCCAGCGCGAACTGCGGGAACAGGACCTTGCCGAACGTGTCGGCCGGCCCGACGACCGCGCTCCCGGCGACCGCGCCCGAGAGCGAGCCGAGTCCACCGACGACCACGACGATGAGCGAATAGATGAGTGCGTCGACGTCCATCCCGGGCTGGAGCCCGAACACCGGAGCCGCGATGACTCCCGCCAGGCCCGCGAGGCCGGCGCCGATCGCGAACGTGACCGTGAACAGACGGTCGGTGTCGACGCCGAGCGCGGACAGCATCTCGGGGTCTCCGACCCCCGCCCGAACGAGCGCCCCGAGCCGAGTGCGGCGGTGCAGCACATATAGAAGGAGTGCGAGCGCCGCGCTGAAGGCGATCACGAACAGCCGGTAGGTCGGGTAGTCACTGCCGGCGATCGCCACCGAGCGATCCAGGCCGACCGGGAACGGCAGCGACCGAACGGTCGCGCCCCAGCCCCAGTCGTCACGGAGGCGAATGAAATCAGCGATGACCAGCGAGAGCCCGATGGTGACCAGGACCTGGTCGAGGTGCCGCCCGCGCAGCCGGCGGAGCAAGAGTGGTTCGACCAGCAGTCCGAACGCGGCGAGGATGAGTGGCGCGACGAGGAGGGCCACCCAGAACGAGCCGGTCGCACGCGTCACCGAAAGCGCGACGTACGCGCCCAGCATGTAGAAGGCGCCGTGGGCCAGGTTGACCACGTCCATCATCCCGAAGATGAGCGACAGGCCCGCGGCCAGGATGAACAGCAAGGCGCCGAACGAAAGGCCGTTCAGCGCCTGCTGCAGCGCGTCTTCCAACGTCACGCGGGGATCACTTACCCGGGTCGGTCACCCGGCCGATCTTGTCGCCGATCGTGTTCACGGTCTGGCCGTTCGCGGTCTTCACCTCGCGCATGTACATGTCCTGGATCGGATTGTGGGTGGCCGGGTCGAACTCGAACGCGCCCCGAGGGCTGTTGAACTTCACCGCCTCGAGCGCCGCGATCAGCTTTTGTTTGTCCGACGTGTCGCCCTTCGTGGCCTGCAGGGCGAGATCCAGCGCCTGCATGCCGTCCCAGGCCTGCACGGCGAAGACGTCGGGCAGCAGGTTGTACTCCTTCTGATAGGCGTCCTTGAACGTCTTGTTCTCCGGGTTGTCCAGCTCGACGGCCCAGAACAGCGAGGTGATCGCCCCGTTCGCCTGGTCCTTCACGACCGCGAGCACGTCCTGCTCCGTCAGGAAACCGGCGCCGTTCATCTTGTAGCCCGCCGCGGGCAGGCCGAGCTGGTTCCAGGCCTGGATGTACTTGACGGCGTCCGCCCCCGAGAAGAAGGAGTAGATGTCCTTCGTCGGCTGATTCTTGAGCTGGGTCACGAACGGGACGAAGTCGGCGCTTCCGAGGGGCGCCTTGAGGGACCCCGTGATCTTGCCGCCATTCTTGGTGAAGCCGGTCGTGAAGTCCGCCTGCGATTCGGTGCCGAACCCATAGTCGGCGACGAACGTGAAGACCTCCTTCACCCCCTTCTTGCCGGCCATGTACTCACCGATCGGCTCGGAGATCTGATACGAGCTGAACGACGTGCGGAAGATGTAGGGGCTCTTGCACGAGGGCGTGCAGTTGTTCGTCGTGCGGGTCAGAGCGTTGCCGCCGGCGTTCGTGTCGATGTAGATCATCTTGGCGCTGTCGACCACGTTCCGGATCGCGTACGCGATCGGCGTCGCGACGACTCCCAGCATGACGTCGACCTGGTCCTGGTCGATGAACTTCTGCGTCTTGGCGAGGCCGACCTGCGGGTCGTTCGCCTCGTCCTCGTAGATCACCGTGACCGGACGATTCGCGAGCTTGTTGCCCTTCAGCTTGAGGTAGAGATCCGTCGAGCGCTTCATCGAGTTGCCGAGCTCCGCATAGACCTTGGTGAACGGAAGCAGCTGGCCGATCTTGAGCGCCTTGCCCGGGCTCGACACGGCGCTTCCCGCCGGCGAGGAGGCC
>DATCQC010000138.1:0-5436 GCA_036569685.1 Candidatus Limnocylindria bacterium
CCCGCCTCGATCGCCGCGTCGCGGTCGATCAGGAGGAACGTGCCGGGATAGGCGTGCTCGAGATAGGCCTTCACGTCGTCCGCCCGGTCGGTATGCAGGAACACGAGGCGTGGCTCGCCGGCGATCGGATTCCGAAGGAGCGCGCGCAGCTCGCGGTCGGCCTCGAGGTCGATGAGGCGCGCGGGGTCGACGCTGGCATGCCCGTGGTCGGCCGTGACGATGACGAGCGTGTCGCCCGCGTCGCGATCGCCGAGGGCCCGCTCGAGATCGCGGTCGAGCAGGGCGGCCTCCGCCGCGTGCTCGGGACCGCGCGGACCGTACCAATGCGCGACCGTGTCGACGCCGGCCCAGTAGGCATAGATGTAGAGCGGCGCGTCGTCCTCGGCACGGCCGTCGAGCAGCTGGCGGACGCGCACGCCCATCGTGGACGGCAGGAGGTAGCCGACGTACGTCGCCTCCGCGGCGTGCATGCGCGTCATCGCCTCGTTGCGGAAGATCTCCGGCTCGACGATGTACGAACGCCCGCCGTGATCGCGGATGGCCTTGTGGATCGACGGCACCTTCGCGTACTTCCGGGGGTCGATCGACCGGTCGTCGAAGAACGACCCACGTCGCTGCGCCGCGGCTCCCCAACGGAGCATCTGGGCGACGGCCGCGAACTCCTCGAGCCAGAGGAAATAGGCGATGTTGCCGTGCTCCTGCGGCGTCCGTGCGGTCTGCATCGTGGTGACCGCGGCGGCCGTCGTCGATGGGAAGATCGTCGTCGCGTCGATGAGCTGCGCGGCGTCGTGCCGTCCGGCGCGCTCGAGGATCCGCGCGAGGAACGGGACGTCGCCGGCCTTCGCGAGGCGCTGGAGCTGATCGCTTCCGAGCCCGTCGCAGAGCACCACGAGGACGTTCCGCACGCCGCTGAGCAGCGCGGGATCGATCCCGCGGAGCGGCGGCGGATCGGACGGACCGCGCGCGCCACAGAGGTCGAGGACGGTCGCGGCGACGTTCACCAGCCCGCCGCCGTCGTAGTCGGGCAGCTGGAAGCCGTGCGCGTGAAGCCGCTCGCGGAGCGCGTCGGGCATCGGGGCACGATACGCGAGGGGCGCGCTAGACGGCTTCGGGTCCCGCCTCGTCGCGGACCTCGCGCGCGCCGGCCCCATCGAGGACCTGTGCGGCGAGCTCGCATTCCTGGTCGGAGCACTGCACCGCCACGATCGCGCCGCCGTTCTGCACGACACGGGAGAACAGGTGCGCGTCCGGTGAGTGCCGGCCGCTCGTGCGTCCGATGACGAAGCCGATCGCGGCCATCCCGCCGACCACGCCGATCGCGCCGATGATCAGACCGAGCGGGTTCGTCGCGAGGTTCCCCCAGGCCGCGAATCCGGCCACCACGACAGCGCCGGCGACGAGCCCGAGGATCCCGCCCACGAGCGCGTAGGTCTTGCCCCCCACCTCGGCCGCGCGCGACGGATCGTCGCCCGTCATCTGCACGCGGTCGGCGTCGAAGCCGGCCGCGTCGAGCGAGCGCATCGCCTCGACGGCTTTGCGGTCGTTGCTGAAGATGCCGACGATCGTCTTGAGCGCGGCGCGGTCGCTGATGACGGCCTGAGCCATGCGACCGGGTGTCGCATGGCGCGTGCCTAATCGGGCTCGAACCGCCGCCGAACTCGCGCCAGCTCGGCAGCCAGGTCGGCGGGAGCCGCGATCGGCGCCGAGCAGACCGTCCCGACGCAGACGTACGCCGCCACGCGGTCCGCCCCGTAGCCGCGGGCGGCGATGCGCTCGCTGTCCCGGCCGGGCACCAGCCACTGGCGCGCGCCGTTCGGATCGTCGCTCCCGAGCACGACCTGCCAGAGCGCCCGGGCGACCGGATCCTCGGCCGGCCCGACGACGACCGCGAGGCGCGGCTCGCCGAGCGCACGCGCCACGGTCGAACCGAACGCGGCCGCGAACTGGCCCCACTGCCGGTACTCGCCGACGAAGCCGCGCAGGGCGCGGAGCGCGCTCTCGCGCCAGCCGTCATCCCCAGTGAGTACGCCGAGCCGCAGCAGCGCGTCGGCCATCGCGGCGCCGTCTTCGATCGGCTTCTCGCGCATCGCGAGGCGCCCCGGCGCGTCGCGTTCGGGCGCGTCCCAGAACCCGCCGACGGCGGGATCCTCGAGCGTCCGCCGCATGGCGCCCGACATGTCCGCCGCGGCCGCGAGGGCATTCGGATGCTCGCCGGTCTCGTACTCGTCGAGGACCGTGCCGATCGCGGCGCTGTAGTCGGCGAGCAGGCCGCGCAGCTCGGGGCCGTCGCCGCGGTCGAAGTGCGCGAGCGCCGTCCCGTCCCACATCCGCGAGCCGAGTGTCCGCATCACCGCGACCGCGCGGTCATGCGGGCCGTGCTCGGCCAACGCGTTCGCGGCGGAGAGATATGCCGACGCGGCGAGCGCATTCCAGCCCGCGTAGACCCGCCGGTCCACGAACGGCGCGCCGTGCGCCGCGCGGCCGGCGGCATCGAGCGTGTAGTAGTGCTCGTCCGCGTCCTGCGAGCCCGAGAACGCGTTCACGTCGTCGCGCCAGAGCACGGTGTCCATCCAGCGCATCACGTCGCGGACGATCCGGTCGTAGCCGGCCGAGGGGAAGGTGCGGTGCGCCTCGCTGTAGATCGCGAGCAGCTCGGCGTTGTCCTCCAGCATCTTCTCGAAATGCGGGATCCCCCACGCGCGTGTCGTGGAGTAGCGGAAGAAGCCGCCTTCGATCGGGTCGTACATGCCTCCGGACGCCATCGCCGCGAGCGTCTTGTGGAGCATCGCCGCGACGTCGTCGCGCAGCGTGCGGCGGTACTCGTCGATGAGAAAGCGCAGCAGCTTCGGCTGGGGGAACTTCGGCTCGCGCCCGAAGCCGCCGTACTCGGGGTCGTATTGGCCACGGATCAGGGCCGCGATCGCGCCGACGATGGACCAATCGAGGTCCCCCGGCTTCTGCGCGTGCGCGTCCGCCTCGTGCACCTTCAGCTCGCGCAGCCGCGGCTCGAGCTCGGACCGCTTGTCGCGCCAGATGTCCGCGACCTCGGCGACGTACCGGCGCATCGCGTCGGGCGGGACGTAGGTGGCGCCGTTCAGGATCTCGCCATCCGGCGTGAGGAACGCGGTGGTCGGCCAGCCGCCTAGGTTGTAGCGGCGGTTCACGTCGGGCCGCTCGTCGTTGTCGACGCGGATCGGGACGTAGCGCTCGTTGATGCCGGCGATCACCACGGGATCGCTGTAGGACGTCTCGTCCATGACGTGGCACCAGTGACACCACACGGCACTGATCGCAAGGAGCACGGGTTTGTCCGCCGACCGCGCCTCACGGAAGGCCTCGTCGCCCCAGGTCCGCCACGCGATCTCGCTCGCGCGATTCGGCCGCGGTGAGAAATGGAAGTCGGTCACCCGATCTGGTCGAGCTCGATCTTGTTGCCGAACGGATCGAACACGTAGCACCGCGTCCAGCCCGTGATGACGGTCGCGTCTTCAGAGCGCACGCCCTCTGCTTCGAGCTCGCGGCGCATCCGCCCGACGTCGTCGACGCGGAGGGCGAAGTGGCGGCGCGGATGGAGCGCGAGGTCTTCCTCGACGGCCAGGTGGACGTGCGCGCCGCCGGGCACTTCGAACCAGAGGCCAGGCTGGCCGCGCAACGACTCGGGCCGCGGGACCTCGCGGAGGCCGAGCTGCTCGGCGTAGAACCGCCGGGCGCGGGCCTCCTCGCCGGCCGGATAGAAGACCTGGGCGTGGTGGAGCGCCAAAACGGGCATAAACCGAGTGTATTCAGCGCTGCAGCAGCCTCTGGCCACCCCTGGAATCAGAGCTGCCAGGCCTCTAGACTGAACCTCGGAACACTCGCGGGAGGACCCTCTTGGCGATCGACACGACCACGCAGGAGACCGGCACCAGCGACGCCGTCGTGACCCTCACGGCGAAGGCGTCCGAAAAACTGAAAGAGATCATCGCGAAGCAGGGTCGCGCTGACCTGGCGCTTCGCGTGTACGTCACACCGGGCGGGTGCTCAGGCTTCTCGTACGGCATGACCTTCGCCGATGGGGCGGAGGAAGGCGACGCGATCATCGACCACGACGGCGTCAAGGTCGTCGTCGACCCGATGAGCGCGATGTACGTGAAGGGCAGCGAGATCGACTTCGTCGACGCCCTCATGGGCGGGGGCTTCGCCCTCCGCAACCCGAACGCCGTGTCGAGCTGCGGTTGCGGTCAGTCGTTCAAGACCGCGGGCGACACCGGTACCGCGAAGGCCTGCGCGCACTAGACCTGATCACGCGATGTTGAAGAGGCCGGCGAGAGCCGGCCTTTTCTTTTTCTCAGATCGGGCCCCGAGCGCGTAGACGTTCGACGACGGTAGCCGCGAACAGCATCACGGCGATGACCAGGACCGCCGCGGCCAGGAACGCGAGCAGCGGGTAGAAGAGATAGGCGAGGATGAGGATCGCGTTCCCGACCGTCAACGAGTCCGCACCGCCTGGCTTGCCTGTTGCCGCAGGCCATGAGAGGTACAGCAGGATGGCGGCGAACACACCGACGACGAGCGCGATGACGCCGAGCGACCTCTTGCCGCGCTTCATGCGCGAGTAAGCCGCTGGGGCGTGCCCGAGCGCACAAGCTCGCCCCGTGCTTCGAGGTCGAGCTTGATCGCCATCCCGTACCACGGCGCGCTCAGGGTCGGATCCCAGCCCTTCGTGCGTCTGAGCCGCGTGGCCAGCTTCGAGCGGAACTCCTCCAGGCTCAGACCCGCTCCGCCCGCGGGCAGAGCGGCGAGCGCCGCCCTGCGCACCACGGCGTACGTGGCCTTGTCCATCCGCGGGCCCTTCTTCTTCGGGTCGGGATTGCGGAGCTGGACCTTCGGGACTGCGCTCGTCGGCATCGTCGTCCTCCCCCCAAACCTTCGACCTGATCCTATGAGCCACCGTCGTATCATCTGCAGGACGCCGTATGAGGGAGAGTACATACCGAGTCGTCCCGGCAGTCGACAAGGCCGCGCGGCTGCTCGCCGAGCTCCGTGAGGATGAGGGCCTCGGCATCTCCGAGCTCGCCCGCAGGATCACCGCCTCGAAGGGGACCGTGCGCGACATCCTGCTGACCCTCGCGTCGCACGATCTTGTGGCGCGCGACGCCGACGGCCGGTTCCGTCGCGGCGGCCAACGCCTCGACCTCGCCCACCTCGCCCAGTCGCACCTCGAGGTCCTCCGCGACACGTTCGGCGAGACGGCGCTCCTGGGCATCGTGACCGACGGCGGCATCGAGATCGCCGCGCGCGCCGAGCCGAGCTCCGATCTGCACATGAGCGCGCCACTCGGACGCCGGCTGCCCGCGAACGTCGGCGCGCACGCGAAGGTGCTCACCGGCGGCGCGGACATCGGATTCGACGACGAGGAGTACCTTGCCGGCGTGCGCGCGGTGGCCACTCCGATCA
>DATCQC010000139.1:0-2260 GCA_036569685.1 Candidatus Limnocylindria bacterium
GGGCGATGGCTACCGCGTCGAGGCGCTCGTGAAGGGCGAAATGGCTCGCGGCCGATCTCGAGGACACCGGCTGCCGCTTCGGCATGAAGCGTCGGGAGCCTCGCTCGGCCTAGCGGCCGATCCGTCGAGTCGGGGTGGAGAGACTTGAACTCTCGACCTCTGAGTCCCGAACCCAGCGCGCTACCAAACTGCGCCACACCCCGCGCGGAGCGCTCAGTCTAGCCGACGCGACCCGACGCGGTGCGCAACACTCCAGCGCGATGAGCGTCGAGCAGGCCGTGTTCACCATCGCCGGCGCGGTGTGCATCGTCGGCGCTGTGATCGCGGTCGTCCATCGCGATCCGCGTACGGCGAGTGCCTCCTTGGCCGCCACGCTTCTTTCGCTCGCCGTTCTCTACGCGGGGCTGGCCGCGCCGGCCGTGGCCGCCGCCGTGATCGCCGTCGCGCTGTTCTCGACGCTGCCGTTCGTCGTGCACCTCACGGTGACGGCATCGCGCGTCCACGCGACCGGCGGCCCGAGCCTCACGGGTGTCGCGCTCGTGCTGGGCGCCGCGCTCCTCGCGATCCTCGCCGTCGCCATCGCGCAGGGCGAGGTCCCGGTCAACGTCTCCGTGCGCTCTGGTGACGGATACGATCTCGCTGCGCTCGGCGACCTGCTGACCGGACGTGCCGCGGTCGCGGCGGGCGGATCGCTCGTCGTGGTCCTCGCCGCCGTCATGGCCGGGCGTGCCGCGGACCGCGATCGGCGATCGCTGCGGTGACCACGGCGGCGTACCTCTCGCTCGGCGCGGTCCTGTTCGCGGTCGGGTCGATCGGCGCGGTGATGCGAACGTCCGCGGCCGCACGGCTCGTCGGCGTCGAGCTCATGGTCGCCGCCGCCACGCTCACGTTCGCGGCCTCGGGGGTCGGATTTCGCGAGCTTGACGGCCAGGTCGCCGCACTGCTCGCGATCGTCGTCGCCGCGGCTCAGGCGATCGTCGGATACGCGCTCGTCTCCCGGATCCGGCGGCCCGAGTGACGCTCGCGCTCGTCGTCGTGATCCCGCTCGCGAACGCGATCGCGATCGCGGTGCTCGGTGGCCGGCTCGGCCGGCGGACGCTCGGCATCCTCACGACGGCAGCCCTGCTCCTGTCCTTCGGCGCGGGCGCATCGATGATCGTGACCCTGCGGGACCGCCCGACCGTCGATGCGTTCATCGCGACCTGGCTGCCGCTTCCCGGCGCGGACCTGGCGCTCACCGTCGACAGCGCGATGCTCGCGGTCGCTCTCGCGATGGCCGGCGTGTCGGCGCTGATCGCGCTGTACTCGATCGGGTATCTCGCGCGGGATCGTGGGCTGCAGCGCTACTTCTCCGCGTTCTCGCTCCTGGTGGGCGGGATGTTGCTCGTCGTCCTCGGCGCGAATCTCCTGCTCGTCGTCGCAGGCTGGGAGCTCGCCGGAGCCGCCGCGTACCTGCTCGTCGGGCATCACCGCGATCACCCAGCCGCCGCCGCGGCCGCCGCGAAGCTGTTCGTGATCGACCGGATCGGGGACGCGGCCCTCGTCGCCGGCACGCTGCTGCTCCTTGCCGAATTCCACACCGTCGACCTCGCGCAGCTCAGCGGCGTCGCGCTCGAGCACGGGAGCACGGTGGGCGGTGGGCCGCTCATCGCGAGCGTCCTGCTGCTCATCGGCGCGCTCGCGAAATCGGCGCAGGCACGGTTCCAACGGGTGGCTTGCGGATGCGACCGAAGCGACCACTCCGGTGTCCGCGCTCCTGCAGACGGTCTCCGTGGCCGGCGGGGTCGTCCTGCTCATGCGCCTGCGCTCCGTCCTCGTGCCCGACGTGCTGCAGGCCGCCGCGATCGTCGGCGGCGTCACCGCGTTCGGCGCGGCGCTCGTCGCGATCGCGCAGCGTGATGTGCGGCGCGTCCTCGCGTGGTCGACGATCTCGCAGGTCGGGCTGATGTTCGTCGCCGCAGGCGTTGGGGCCCTCTTCGCGACGCGCTTCCAGCTCATCGCGCACGCCGTCGTGAAGGCGGTGCTGGTGCTCGGCGCCGGATCCGTACGGCGCGCGACAGGGGACGAGTCGGATCTCGCGCGTCGTGGCGGCATCGGCTGGCGAATGCGCTGGACCGCGGGAGCCTTCGGCATCGGCACGCTGGCACTGGTCGGGATCCCGCCCGCGGCGGGGTTCTTCGGCATCGCCGCGATCGTGAGCGCGGCGTTCTCCGAGAGCGATGCGCTCCTCACCGCGCTCGCGCTGCTGGCCGTCGCGGCG
>DATCQC010000140.1:0-3384 GCA_036569685.1 Candidatus Limnocylindria bacterium
CCGGCATCGTGCGCTTCGCGTCGATCACGCTGCCAATGGACGAGTGCCTCGTGAACGTGGCGATCGATCTCGGTGGACGCCCGGCGTTCGCCTATGACCTCGAGCCGTCGGAGCGCATCGTCGGTAGCTTCGACACGACGCTCATGCCGCACTTCCTCGAGTCGCTCGCGCAGACCGGCCGGCTCACCCTTCACGTCACCCAGGTGCGCGGCGGCAACCCCCATCACCTGCTCGAGGCGACGATGAAAGCGCTCGGCCGCGTGATCGACGCCGCCGCACGTACGGATCCGCGGCGCGCCGGCAAGGTGCCGTCGAGCAAAGGACGCGTGGGTGCGTGAGCCGTTGATCGCGATCGTCGACTACGGCGTCGGCAATCTCGCCAGCGTCCGGAAGGCCCTCGTCGCCGTCGGCGCGCGTGCCGAGCTGGTCCGCGACCTAGCGACGCTCCGAGGTGCGACCGCGATCGTGCTCCCAGGCGTCGGCAACTTCGGGTATTGCTCGCGCGAGTTCCACCGGTACGGCTTCGCCCCGGAGCTGCGCGGCGCACGTGAGCGGGGCGTGCCGATCCTCGGGATCTGCGTCGGCATGCAGCTGCTGTTCGAAGGGAGCGAGGAGGACCGCGGCGAACCTGGTCTCGGCTTCCTCGCGGGCAGGGTCGTCCAGATGGAGAACGTGCCGCGCCTTCCGCAGATCGGCTGGAACGCGCTCGGCCTGGCCGGCGCCCACCCGTGGCTGCGCGACGTGCGGGACGGCGATCACTTCTACTTCGTCCACAGCTACGTCCCCGAACCGGCGAGTCCGGGCGACGTGCTCGGCACCGTCGAGTACGGCGAGACGCGCTGCGCGATCGCGGGCGCGGACAACCTGCTTGGCGTCCAGTTCCACCCGGAGAAGTCGGGCGCCAACGGCCTGCGCCTCCTGAGCGCGTTCGTGGGGGCGACGACGCGCCAGCCGGTGCCGTCGTGACACTCGTGAAGCGGATCATCCCCTGCCTGGACGTCCGCGACGGCAAGGTCGTCAAGAGCATCCGCTTCGTCGACACGAAGGACGTGGGCGACGCGATCGAGCTTGCGACGCGCTACGAGCGCGAGGATGCCGACGAGCTCGTCTTCCTGGACATCAACGCCTCGCACGAGAAGCGGCGGACGATGGTCGAGTTCGCCTCGACCGTCGCGGACCGGCTGTTCATCCCGTTCACCGTGGGCGGTGGGATCGATTCGGCCGATCTTGCGGGCGAGATCCTTCGCGTCGGCGCCGACAAGGTCGCGATGAACAGCGCGGCGGTGCGCGACCCGCGGATCATCACGGACATCGCCGGCCGCTACGGCTCGCAGGCGACCGTCCTGTCAGTCGACGCGCGCCGCACCGGGAATGAAGGCTGGGAGATCGTTCTCGACGGCGGGCGGGTCCCGACCGGGATGGACGCGCTCGCGTGGGTGCGCGAGGCCGTTGCCCGCGGCGCCGGAGAAGTGCTCCTCAACAGCATCGACCGCGACGGGACGAAGCAGGGGTTCGATCTCGAGCTGACGAACGCGGTCGCGAGCGCTGTCGACGTGCCGGTCATCGCGTCGGGGGGCGCGTCGTCCGCCGCCGATTTCGTCGAGCTGTTCCGGACCACGGGGGCTGACGCGGGCCTCGCGGCGTCGATCTTCCACTACGGCGAGCTGACGGTCGGCGGCGTGAAGGACGCGCTCGCCGCCGCCGGGATCCCGGTGCGCCCGCCGGAGCGGGCATTCGCATGAAAGTCGCCGACGTGCGGTTTGACGAGCGCGGTCTCGTGCCGGCGATCGTGCAGGATGCCGGCACGGGCACGGTGCTCATGCTCGCGTGGATGGACCGCGCCGCGATCGAGGCGACCGAGCGGACCGGCGAGGTCCACTTCCATAGCCGCTCCCGCGATGCCCTGTGGAAGAAGGGCGAGACGAGCGGCAACACGCTGCATGCGGTGGAGCTGCAGGCGGATTGCGACGGCGACGCGATCCTCGTGCGCGCGCATCCGAAAGGTCCGGTGTGCCACACCGGCGCGGCGACCTGCTGGGGCGACGATCCCGCGCCACCGCTCGCGCGGACGCTCTCGGAGCTCGCGGCGCTCCTTCGCGAGCGCAAGCGCGACCTGCCGGAGCGGTCGTACAGCGCGGAGCTCTTCCGAAAGGGCCGGGGCGCGATCGCGCAGAAGGTCGGCGAGGAGGCGCTCGAGCTCGCTCTCGCGGCCGTCGCAGAGTCGCGCGAACGCGCGCTCTCAGAATTCACCGACCTCGTCTACGCGCTGGTCCTCCTTGCCACAGACCTCGAGCTCACCTCCGAAGACGTAGTGCGGTCACTCGCGGAAAAGAAGCGGACAGCGATCCGATGATCCGATCGCCCGCGCACCGCGTCTACGCGCGATGAAGGTCGCGTACCAGGGCCTCGCCGGCGCGTACTCCGAGGCCGCGGCGCAGGCCCTGTTCCCGGACGACACGCCGGTCGGGTCCCGCACGTTCGGCGACGTGTTCGCGGCCCTCGGCTCGGGCGCGGCCGGCGCCGCGGTCGTGCCGGTCGAGAACACCCACGCCGGATCGGTGGTCGACGTCTACGACCTGCTCCGCGGCCACGCTGATCTGCAGGTGATCGCCGAGGCGGTCGTGCGCGTTCGCCACTGCCTGCTCGGGCGGACCGGCGCGACGCTCGAGCGCATCACGAGTGCGCGTTCGCACCCCCAGGCCCTCGCCCAGGTCGACGACTACCTGCGCGCGCGGCGGATCGAGCCCGTCGTCGCGTACGACACCGCCGGTGCCGCGGCCGAGGTCGCCGCGGGCAACGATCCGACCGTGGCGGCCGTCGCGAGCCGGCGCGCCGCGCGCGCGTACGGGCTCGCGGTGCTGGCCGAGGGCATCGAGACGACGGCCGACAACTTCACCCGGTTCTTCGCGCTCGCCCGGACGGGCGATGCCGATCCCGGCAGCCGGATCCCCGATGCGCTTCGCGCGGGGCCGAGCAAGACGAGCCTCGCGTACGCGACGACGAACGTCCCGGGTGCCCTCACCCGATCGCTCCAGCCGTTCGCGACCGCGGGGCTGCAGCTCACGAAGATCGAGTCGCGCCCGAGCCGGGCGGCGCCGTGGGACTACGTGTTCTACCTCGACTTCGAGGGCGACCCCGCGCGCAGCCCGGCCAGCGAGGCGATCGCGCTCATGCGGACGTGCTGCGCGTGGGTGCAGGTGCTCGGGACGTATCCGGCGGCGACGACCGTGCTCGAGCCGGACTAGCTCGCTCGGACCGACTGCTCCTCAGAGATCCGGGCTCGGATCCGCAGCCGGTTCGCGCTGCCGTGGTTCTTCGACAGCTTGGCGGTGAGCCGGACGATCGTCTCGGCGGGCGTGGCGGTCGCCGGCTGTCCCATCTGAT
>DATCQC010000141.1:0-3328 GCA_036569685.1 Candidatus Limnocylindria bacterium
GTGTTGCTGATGAGGATGAGCGTCCGGAACGCGCCGTTCACCCGGCCGCGCAGCTGCGCCGGGACCTCGCGCTGGCGCTGGATGAACGCATAGACGATGTGCGCGCTCCACGCGAGCTGGCGCCCGGTCACCGCGAGGACGACCGTCTGCCACGACCGCGCGAAGGCCGCGGCGCCGCTTGAGACCGCGGCGAGCGAGACGACGATCAGCATCGTGAGGCCGAGCGGCCGTCCTCGCGCGAGGCGCGGCGCGAATGCCGATCCGAAGATCTGGATCACGCCGGTGAACGACAGCGCGAGGCCGATCGTGACCGCGTCGAGCTTGTACTGCTCGCGGAGGACGAACAGGAGGAGCGTGTTCATCCCCTGGCTGCCGAGGTTGCTGATGAACATGAGGACGAACAGCGCGCGAAGGACCGTGCTGCGCCAGATGAACGTGAAGCCCTCGCCGACCTCGCTCCTCACGTTGGCGACGGTGAGCGGCGCGACGGTCGCGGGATCGACGTCGTTGAGGGGCGGCATGCGGAGGAAGACGACGAGCGACGGGAGGTAGAGGAATGCGGACAGCCAGAGCGCATTCGCCGATCCGTAGGCGCCGCCGAACGCGAGCGCGCCGACCGCGAAGCCGCCGAGGCTCGGGCCGACGATGCGCGCGACCCGGTCCGCGGTCAGGTACGTCGCGTTCGCATTGGTCAGCTCCTCCGGCTCGACGAGCGCGGGCACGACGCTGAAGTCGGCGGTGATGCCCCAGACGACCTCGAGGGTGCCGAGGAGGAACGACACCGCGTAGAGCAGCCTGAGGGAGAACCACCCGAGCTCGACCGAGACCGGGATGAACGCCGTGAGCAGGAAGCTCAGGACGGTGGTGATCGCGAGCAACCGGCGCTTCTCGGAGCGGTCGATGAGTGCGCCGGCGAACGCGCCGAACAGCACGTACGGCACGCTCTCGATGACCCGGAGGATCGCGGCCGCGCCGATGTCGTGGGTCAGGTCGAGTACGAGGAGCGGCAACGCGAGTCGCATGACCTCGTCGCCGATCGAGCCCGACGTCACGGTCGCGGTGAAGGCGGCGAACCATTTGTGGCGAAGCGGGCCGGATCGCATGGTGCGACGATAGGGAGGAATGACGCGCGTCGTGTTCCTCTGCGGTCACAACGCCGCGCGGTCACAGATGGCCGAGGGCTTCCTGCGTTCGCTCGGCGGCGATCGGTTCTCCGCCGAGAGCGCCGGCACCGTCGCGAGCGAATTACATCCGCTGGCGGTACGCGTCATGCGCGAGGTCGGCATCGACATCTCGGCGCATCGGAGCAAGTCGATCGACGAGCTGGCCGGTCCGTTCGACGTGTGCGTCACCGTCTGCGACGCGAACTGCCCGATCCCCCCATCGGCGACGCTGCAGCTGCGCTGGAAGTTCGCGGACCCCGCGCAGGTCCGCGGCAGCGAGGACGAGCGGCTGGCGGCGTTCCGCACCGTGCGGGACGGCATCGAGCGTCGCGTACGCGCGCTCGTCGCGCGGCTCGATGCGCAAGCGCCGACGACCGGGTCGGTCGCTCGGTAGCCCCTGGTCCTGGCACGGCCCCTGCGGGGTGGGTGGTGTTCGGCTCGCGCCGAAACCACAGAAGGAGGCCTCGCATGCCGCTCATGAATCCTCAAGGCCCGCTTCCCCCGCGGCCGGGCGAACACCCGCCGCCGCAGGTCGAGCAGGGCAAGCAAGGCGGTCAGCCGATCGATCAGCCACTTGCGCCGCGGCCTTCGCCGCAGCCCGAGACGCCGAAGACGATCTGACCGCGACTGCACGGGGACCAGACGAAGCGCCGGCATCCGCCGGCGCTTCCTCATTTCTGGCTACTGATTGAGGCCGCTCGCATCGACGAGGCCCTGGAGCATGGCGAGGATCGCGATGCCCGCGATGATCGACGTCGCGATGAACGCGGCGATGGCGGCGAGCGTGAGCGCGATCGTCTGCCGCGTGGCGACGCGCGGGTCCAGCCGCTTCTCGAGGACGTTGTACGCGACCGACGCGATCTGGATCGCCGAGCGCGCGATGACGAATGCGCCGGCGGCGATACCGGCGGCGATGACGAACCAGATGAGGATCGCGATCTCCATCGCGTCCTCAGGCCTTCACGATCGGATCGTAGTAGCCTCTCGCTCGATGGCCGCTCATGGAACGCCGCCCCAGAAGCCCGATCCGCAGTATCGGAAGCAGGACCACATCATCTTCGCCGCGCTCGCGGTGCCGATCTTCGCGGTCTCGTTCCTGATCATCGCGCTCATCGTCACGCTCGGCCAGCATTAGGACAGAGCGGCCGCGTAGCGCGGCAGCGCGTACGCCGGGCCCGTTTTCGCCGGCCCCGGCGAGCCCCATTCAACTGGGTTGGATGTACACCTCGTCCACGTAGCACCACATCCAATCCTCGCCGCGCTCCATCGAACGCACGATCGGGTGGCCGGTCTTCGCCGCGTGCTTGGAGGCGTGCTGGTTCGGCGAGGAGTCGCAGCAGCGGACCGCGCCACAGCTCATGCACATCCGCAGGTGCACCCACTCGTCGCCGGTCGCCAGGCACTCGGCGCAGCCGTCGCCATCGGGAGCCACGCGCTTGATCGCGTCCCGGTGCGTGCAGCGAACGGTGCGAGCGTTGAGGGTTGGCGTCGCTCGATGGTAGGTCTAGGCGGCGACGACGCGCAGCCGGAGGCCGGCGTACAGGAGCACCTGGTAGCCAAGGATGAGGAGCTCGAACGACGTCATACATGAAGGAAAGCGCAGGGCGGCCCGAGATTCATGAGCCGCGGCTAAGACTCACGCGGGGGCGAGGCGAAGGCGGAACCGCGCGCCCCCGCCGGGGGCCGGCTCGAGCGTCACGGTGCCGCCGTGCTTCTCGGCCACATCCTTGACGATCGAGAGGCCGAGGCCGGAGCCGGGCATGCCCCGCGCGCTGCTCGCGCGCCAGAACCGGTCGAACACGTGCGGCGCGTCCTCGGCCGTGACGCCCGGTCCGTGATCGCGGACGGTCACTTCGCCCGCCGCCACGCTCACGTCGACGGTGCCGCCGGCCGGGCTCCACTTGCCCGCGTTGTCGAGGAGGTTGGTCACCGCCCTCGAGATCCGCGAGCGCACGCCCTGGATCGCGGTCGGCTCGCTCGAGAGCGCGAAGGTCACGTGCGGATAGCGCCCCCGCACGCCGGCGAGCGCGTCGGCGACGAGCTCATCGAGGCGGAGGTCCTCGACCGGGAGGGCGGCCTCCTCATCGCGCGCGAGATCGATGAGGTCGGCGACGAGCGTCGAGAGCCGCTCCATCTGCGTGACCAGATCTGTCAGGACCGCGTGC
>DATCQC010000142.1:0-15808 GCA_036569685.1 Candidatus Limnocylindria bacterium
GGATCTTGTTGTCCACCCAGCCCGTCGGCAGCATCGCCGCCTGGACGTCGTCCCAGGACAACAGGCCCGGCCGCAGGAACGGCTTCTTCCACACCGCGATCCAGATCGCGCCCTCGGTGCTCGTGACGCGTACGAGCTCCGCGGCAAGGGCATCCGCGCCGACGGATTCGAGCGCAAAGCACAGCACCAGGCCGAACCGCGCCGCGCGGTAGCGCAATGGGAGCTCGAGCTCGGAGCGGTCAAGCTGGCCCGCGAGATGCTCGATCGGGCGGTCGTACGTTGCGACGTCGCCGATCCGCGCCGCGGGCAGACCCGCTGGCAGGCCGAGCTTCGGGACGATCTCGTCCGCGGCGCGAAGTCCCTTTGGTCTCGGCACGGGCTCAGTATCGAGCGCGAAGGCTGCGCGGAACGCTGCTTGCACCGCCGGTCCCATGGTTCTGGTCGAACGACGCGCCCGCCCGATCCTGCTCGTCGACGACGACAACGAGATCCTGGCTGTCGAGCGCGCGGTACTGACCGAGGAGGGCTTCCGAGTGCGCGAGGCGCACAACGGCGCCGAAGCGCTCGTCGAGCTCGAAGCGGACCCGCCGGCCATGATCGTCCTCGACGTGCAGATGCCCGGCATCGACGGCCCGACCTTCGCGCGCGAGCTGCGCACACGGTTGCGGCACGTGCCGCTCGTGATCCTCACCGCGGCGCCTGACCCCAAGCATGAGGCCGATCGGTGCAACGCCGAGGCGTACCTCGCGAAGCCGTTCCAAGCCGACGAGCTGCTTCAGCTCGTGCGCCGCTTCTCGACCTAACTACCTACCATCCGCGCGTGGACGAGATCGCGCGCTACAACCGAGCTCGCTGGCGAAGTCTCGTTGACGCGAACGCCGTATTCACCCGGCCGGCACGCAACCTCGATCCCGAGTCGGCCCGGCGCCGACTCGACCCGAGCGGGCGGCTTGGCGACGTCGATGGGAAGCGCGTCCTGGTGCTGGCCGGTGGCGGTGGGCAGCAGTCGGTCGCGTTCGCGCTGCTCGGTGCAACGGTGACGGTGCTCGACCTGTCCGATGCGCAGCTCTCACGCGATCGCGAAGCGGCGGCGCAGCTCGGACTCGAGATCGAGACGGTCGAGGGCGACATGCGGGATCTATCGGTGTTCGACCCCGCCTCGTTCGACGTGGTGAGCCAGCCGTATTCGCTGAACTTCGTGCCGGACTGCCGCGTCGTCTTTCGCGAGGTCGCGCGCGTCGTTCGGCCCCGCGGCCTCTATGCCGTCGATGTCGCGACCCCGTACTTCGTCGGCGTTGGCGAGCGGGACTTCGACGGAGAGGGTTACGTCGTGAAGCTGCCGTACATCCAGGGCACGCTCCTCCAGACCCCGGATCCGGCATGGGTGGCGGGCGGACGTGTTGCCGAGCCGCCACGCGAGTATCGGCAGACCCTCGAGACCGTGATC
Source organism: Candidatus Limnocylindria bacterium (assembly GCA_036569685.1). Classification (GTDB taxonomy): domain Bacteria; phylum Chloroflexota; class Limnocylindria; order P2-11E; family P2-11E; genus UBA4735. Next base: position 1,448 of record DATCQC010000142.1, read on the forward strand.
AACGGTCTCGTCGACGAGGGGTTCCGGATCATGCACCTCGACGAGGGTCTGCATACCGATCCCGATCCACACGCGACGCCCGGAACCTGGGATCACTTCAACTCGGTCGTGCCCCCATGGTTGACGTTCTGGGCGGTGCGCGACCAATGACCGCGACACTTCTCGTCAAGCAGGCCGGCGGCGTGCGGGAACTGGCGCCGACGCAGCTCTCCGAGCTCCGCGGCACGCCCGCGTGGCTCGACATCGTGCATCCCGAGGATCCGGAGATGGCCCTCATCGCCGAGGAGCTCGGCCTGCATCCGCTCGCGGTGGAGGACGCGCGCTCCCATCACGAGCGGCCGAAGGCCGACGCCTACGACGGCTACTACTTCATCGCCTTCACCGCCCTCGACGCGCAGAGTCCCGGTGCGCTGCGGATGGAGCTCTTCTCGATCTTCGCGTTCGCGGACGTCATGGTCACCGTTCGGGTCGGCAACTGGCCCGCACGCGACGACGTCGAGAAGCGGTGGCGCGAGGGCCGGCTGCCCAACGTGGGCATGCTGCTGCACGCGCTCCTCGACGCGACGGTCGACGGCTACTTCCCGATCATCGACGACTACGGCGAGCGCGCCGACGTCCTCGAGGGCCTCATCCTCCAGGACACGAACGGCGACGCGCTGCGCACGTCGCTCTCCGAGCTCTTCCTGTTGAAGCGCGATCTCCTTCGCGTACGCAAGCTCATCGCGCCCGAGCGTGAGGTGCTCCAGGTGCTGAGCCGGGGCGACGTCGGGTGTTACGGCCCCGAGGAGCGGCGGTACTTCCAGGACGTGTACGACCACGTCGTGCGCGTGACGGACGAGATCGACACCCTCCGCGACCTGGTGAGCAACGTCGTGGATGCGAACCTCGCGGCGGTGTCGAACCGCCTGAACGAGGTGATGAAGGTCCTCACCGCGGTTGCGACCATCCTCCTCGTCATGACCGTCGTGACGAGCTTCTTCGGCCAGAACTTCACCGCCTTCATCCCGTTCGACTCCGCAGTCTGGTTCTGGGGCTCGATCGCCGTCACGGTCGTCGCCGTGCTCGCGCTGGCGGTCTATTTCCGTCGGAAGGGCTGGCTCTAGTAGACTGACCTCCGCCTTGGCCGCACTCCGCACCCCGGGTGGAGCGCGTTGAACGCGGCGATCCTGGGCCAGGTCGGACTCACAATCGCGGTCCCCATCGCGTTAGGTGCCTGGCTCGGTGTCAAGCTCGATGCCGCGTTGGGCACCTCTCCGTGGGGCCTCTTGGGTCTGATCTTCGTGGGGATGGCGGCCGCGGGGGGAGGCGTGGCTCTGTTGATCAAGCGCTATGCGGAGGAGAACCCGGTGACGCCGTCGAGCGACCGCGCGCGCAAGGCCGGCCAGGCGTGGCAGGCCGAGCTGGATGAGGCTGAGCGCAAGCGCGAGGAAGAGCGCTAGCCGTGGGCTTCCTCTTCCCGAACGGATTCAAGTTCCCGGACATCCCCGGAAACTTCTCGCTCACCGGCGAGCCGATCTTCACGGTCGGTCCGATCAGCTACACGAACGCGCACTTCACGATGCTGCTCGTGATGATCCTGCTCGTGACGTTCGCGTTCCTCGCGACGCGCAACCTGCGCGAGCAGCCGACCGGCATCCAGAACGTCGCGGAGCTGCTCGTCCAGGGTCTCGGTGACTTCGTCGTGAGCATCGGCGGCCCCAAGGCGATCAAGTACCTCCCGCTGTTCGGCACGCTGTTCCTGTTCATCGTCACGTCGAACTGGCTCTCCGTCGTGCCGTTCATCGGCCAGGTCACCTGGCTGCACTCGCCTACGGCCGACTACCACATCACCTTCGCGATGGCGTTCACCTCGTGGGTCGCGTACCAGACCGAGGGCTTTCGCCACCTCGGGTTCTCGTACGTGAAGCGGTGGTTCAACTTCAGCGGCTTCAAGGACGGACCGTTCATCGGCGCGATCTTCATCCTCGTCGGTCTCATCGAGTTCTTCAGCGAGATCTTCCGGATGCTCACGCTGACGCTCCGGCTCTGGGGAAACGTCTTCGGCGGCGAGATCATGCTCACGGTCATGAGCGCGCTGCTTCTGGTGCCCGGGCTCGCGCTGCCGTTCGTCGGCCTTGAGGTGTTCATCGGTCTCGTGCAGGGTCTCGTCTTCGCGCTGCTCGTCCTCATGTACTTCGTGCTCGCGATCGAGTCGCACGACGAATCTCACGAGGAGGGGAGTCATCGCGACACCGACCGTGTCGCCAACGAAGAACAGCATCCAGCACCGATCGCCGCCTGAACGCGTACTCGAAGCGAAAAATCAACAACCATGAAGGAGTAATCAATGGACTTTCAAGGTCTTGCCGCCGGCCTCGCCGTCGGCCTCGGGGTCATCGGTCCAGGTCTCGGCATCGGCATCCTCACCGCGAAGTCGTCTGAGGCGATCGGTCGCAATCCTGACGCCGCGGGGGCGATCCGCACGAACATGATCCTCGGCGCCGCGCTCGCCGAAGGGCTCGGCATCCTCTCCTTCGTTCTCGGGATCCTGCTCTGGACGAAGATCGTCTAGATGCCAGGGATCCTCGCCGAAGGTGGATTGACGGTCCAGCCCTACTGGGTGCTGGTCGCGATCGTCCAATTCCTCGTCCTGTTCTTCCTGCTCCAGCGGTTCCTCTGGGGTCCGATCCAGAAGACGCTGCAGGCGCGCGCCGATCGGATCCGCGAGGGACTCGAGAACGCGGAAGCTGCGAAGCGCGAGCGCGCGCAGATGCAGGTCGAGGTCGAGCGGCTTCTCGGCGAAGCCCGTCGTGAGGCAGCGGCCATCGCCGAGCGCACGACGAAGGCAGCCGAAGCCGCGGCGGCGGAGATCCGCGCCCAGGCCAAGGTCGAGGGCGACCGGCTCCGCGAGCGCGCGAAGACCGATGCCGAGCAGCTGCATCAGCAGGCGCTCGCGCAGCTCCGGGGCGAGGTCGCCTCGATGGCCGTCCTCGCGGCCAGTCGGATCCTCGGCAAAGAGGTGGACGCGAACACGCACCGTGCGCTCATCGAGCGATCGCTCGACGAGGCCGGCAGCGAGCTCGGGAAGCAGAATTAATGGCGTCATCCGGATCCGCGCCGAGGCGCTACGCCGAGGCGATCCTCGATCTCGCGACGGCCGAGAACGCCGTCGACGCCTACCGCGCGTCGCTTGACAGCCTCGCCGCGGGGATCTCGCCGCAGTCGATCCGCGCGCTCCGCGATCCGAGCGTGCCGGTGAAGCAGCGCCTTTTGGCGATCGAGGCCGTGACGAAGGGCCAGCCGAAGGCGATCCGCTCGGTGCTGCTCCTGCTCGAACAGCGTGACCGCATCGCGCTGCTGCCCGACATCGCGCGCGCATACGGCGATCTGGTCGATCGCCGCGCCGGGATCGTCGACGCGAAGATCACGACGGCCGTCGCCATCGACGAGAAGCAACGGCAGACGTTCGTGAAACGGCTTGAGTCGGCGTCAGGCCACCAGATCAAAGCGAGCTTCACCGTGGACGAGAAATTGATAGGCGGAGCCGTCATCCAGCTCGGTGATCACCAAGTCGATTCGAGCGTGCGGGCGCAGCTGACCGCGCTGCGCACGCAGCTGTCCGGCAGCTAAGGGAGTAAGAGAAAATGCCATCGACCGCTTCTGAGATCACCGACATCATCAAGGCCCAGATCAAGGAGTTCGAAGGGCAGGCGGAATCCGCGGACGTCGGCACCGTCGTCGAGATCGGCGACGGCATCGCGCGGATCCACGGGCTCGCCGGGTGCATGGCCTCCGAGCTCCTCGACTTCGGCAACGAGGTCTTCGGGCTCGCGTTCAACCTCGAAGAGGACACCGTGAGCGCGATCATCCTCGGCGACTACACCGGGATCGAGGAAGGCGGCGTCGTCCGGACGACCGGTCGCATCGTGCAGACCGGCGTCGGCCCGCAGCTCGTGGGCCGCGTGGTCGATCCGCTCGGCCGCGCGCTCGACGGCAAGGGCGAGATCGTGTCCAAGGAGTTCCGCGCCGTCGACGTCGTCGCGCCCGGGGTCATCACGCGGCAGAACGTCGACACGCCGGTCCAGACCGGGATCAAGGTGATCGACGCGATCACGCCGATCGGCCGCGGCCAGCGCGAGCTGATCATCGGCGACCGCCAGACCGGCAAGACCGCCGTCGCGATCGACACGATCATCAACCAGAAGGGCCAGGACCTGATCTGCATCTACGTCGCGATCGGACAGAAGGAGTCCTCGGTCGCGAAGATCGTCGCGACGCTCGAGGAGCACGGGGCGATGGAGCACTCGATCGTCGTCGTCGCCGGCGCATCGAGCCCGGCGACCCTGCAGTATCTGGCGCCGTTCGCGGGCTGCGCGATGGGCGAGTACTTCCGCGACAAGGGCCAGGATGCCCTCGTCGTCTACGACGATCTGTCGAAGCACGCCTGGGCCTACCGCCAGGTGTCGCTCCTCACGCGGCGCCCGCCCGGCCGCGAGGCCTACCCCGGCGACGTCTTCTATCTGCACTCCCGGCTCCTCGAGCGTGCCGCGCGCCTCAATGAGGCGAACGGCGGTGGCTCGCTGACGGCCCTGCCGATCATCGAGACGCAGGCGAACGACATCGCGGCGTACATCCCGACGAACGTCATCTCCATCACCGATGGTCAGATCTACCTGGAGACCGACCTGTTCAACCAGGGCATCCGGCCCCCGATGAACACCGGTCTCTCGGTCTCACGCGTCGGTGGCGACGCCCAGACCAAAGCGATGAAGGCCGTCGTCCGCGGCCTTCGAGCGGACATCGCGCAGTATCGGGAGCTCGCGGCGTTCGCGCAGTTCGGCTCCGACCTCGACAAAGCGACACAACAGCAGCTCCGCCGCGGCGAGAAGACGATCGAGGTCATGAAGCAGCCTCAGTACCAGCCGCTGTCCCTCGTGAAAGAGGTCGTCATCATCTTCGCCGTCACGAACGGCTACCTCGACGATGTTCCGACAGCGAAGGTCAAGGACTTCGAGCGCGACCTCTTCCGGTTCATGGAGACCCAATACCGCGAGCTCGCGGACACGATCTCCAAGGAGAAGAAGTTCGACAAGGAGATCGAGGCCAAAGCGAAGGCGATGATCGAGGAATTCAAGAAGACCAACAGTTACGCGGATGCGCCCAAGGCTGAGGCTCCGAAGGCCGACACGCCGAAAGCGCCGGTCGCGAAGGCACCGGCACCGAAGGCGGAGGCGAAGACGGCGTAATGCCGAGCGAACGAGATCTGCGCCGGCGTGTCCGGTCGATCAAGAACATCCAACAGCTCACGCGTGCGATGCAGCTCGTGGCCGCATCGAAGATGCGACGCGCTCAGGAGGCCGTGCTCGCGTCGCGGCCATTCGAGGAGAAGCTGCGGTCCGTGCTGAACGACCTGGCACCGTACGCCGACCCGGAGCTGAGCCCGCTCCTGCAGACCAGAGAGGTCAAGAAGGTGGCGGTCGTGCTCATCACGACGGACCGCGGCCTCGTTGGCCCGATGAACGTGAACCTCGTGCGGTCGACAACTCGATTCATCAGCCAGAAGCCCTCGCCGACCTACATCGCGGTCGGGCGCAAGGGCATCAACGCGCTTCGTCGGATGCGCGCGCCGGTCACCGCCGAGTTCCCGAACCTGCCGGACCGGCCGACAACCGCGGACACCAACGCGATCGCCCGCGCCGCGGTGGATGAGTTCACCAGCGGCAACGTGGATGAGGTGCACCTCGCGTTCACCCGGTTCGTCAACACGCTGCGTCAGGAGCCGACGATCCGCCGCCTCCTTCCGCTCGAGCCGCAGGCCGAGCCCGCGGAGGAAGCGAGCGTCCAGTACCTCTTCGAGCCGGATCCGGCCGAGGTCATGAACCAGATCGTGCCGCGCTTCATCGAGGTCGCGGTGTACCAGGCGATCCTCGAGTCGAAGGCCTCGCAGTTCTCGGCCCAGATGGTCGCGATGCGCAATGCGACCGACGCCGCGGGCGACCTCATCGACGATCTCACGCTCGCGGCGAACAAGGCCCGCCAGACGCGGATCACGAAAGAGATGTTGGAGATCGCTTCGGGCGCCGAAGCGATGAAGGGATAACGAGATGGCAGTTGCGACGAAGACGATCTCGAAGACCGGCGAGATCGTCCAGATCATCGGTCCCGTCCTGGATGTGCGGTTCGAGGAGGGCCAACTCCCCGAGATCTACCACGCCCTCACGGTGAAGCGGGACGACGGCGACCTCGTCGTCGCCGAGGTCCAACAGCACCTCGGCAACAACTGGGTCCGGGCCGTCTCGATGCAGAGCACCGACGGCCTGCGCCGCGGGATGAAGGCCGTCAACACCGGAAAGCCGATCACCGTTCCGGTCGGCAAGGACACTCTCGGCCGCGTCTTCAATGTCGTCGGCGAGCCCATCGACGGCAAGGGTGCGGTGAAGGGCGAGCGGCGCGATCCGATCCACCGCCAGCCGCCGTCGTTCGCCGATCAGGCCACCACCGCCGAGATCTTCGAGACCGGGATGAAGGTCATCGACCTCATCTGCCCGTTCTTCAAGGGGGGCAAGTCCGCGATCTTCGGGGGCGCCGGCACGGGCAAGACGGTCGTCATCCAGGAGTTGATCCGCAACGTGGCCGCGGAGCACGGCGGCTACTCGGTCTTCTGCGGCGTCGGCGAGCGCTCGCGCGAGGGCACCCAGCTCATCGGCGAGATGCGCGAGTCGGGCGTCATGGACAAGATGGCGATGGTCTTCGGCCAGATGAACGAGCCGCCGGGCGCGCGCCTCCGCGTCGCGCTGACCGGCCTCACGATCGCCGAGTACTTCCGCGATGAGGAGGGGCGCGACCTCCTCATCTTCATCGACAACATCTTCCGCTTCACCCAGGCGGGGTCGGAGGTCTCGGCGCTGCTCGGCCGGATGCCGAGTGCCGTCGGCTACCAGCCCACGCTCGCCACCGAGATGGGTGAGCTTCAAGAGCGCATCACCTCCACGAAGAAGGGCTCGATCACGTCGCTGCAGGCCGTGTTCGTGCCGGCCGACGACTACACCGACCCGGCGCCGGCCACGACCTTCGCCCATCTCGACGCCTCGATCCGCCTCGAGCGGTACCTCACGGAGCTCTCGCTCTACCCGGCGGTCGATCCGCTGACCTCGACGAGCCGCGCGCTCGACCCGCTGGTCGTCGGGCAGGAGCACTACGACGTCGCCCGCGAGGTGCAGCGCGTGCTCCAGCGGTACAAGGACCTCCAGGACATCATCGCGATCCTCGGCATCGACGAGCTCTCGGACGACGACAAGGTCCTCGTCGCGCGCGCCCGCAAGATCCAGCGGTTCCTCGCCCAGCCGCTCAACGTCGCCAAGCAGTTCACGGGCCTGGACGGCGTGTACGTGAAGGTGGCGGACACGGTCCGCAGCTTCAAGGAGGTCCTCGAGGGCAAGCACGACGATCTGCCGGAGCAGGCGTTCTTCAACGTCGGCACCATCGAGCAGGCCCGCGAGAAGGGCGAGCAGATGGCGAAGGCGAACGCGTAGCCGTGCCCATTCGACTCGAAGTCGTCACGCCCGAGAAGGTCGTCCTCGAGGACGACGTGGACATGGTCATCGCTCCCGCGACCGAAGGGTACGTCGGGATCCTGCCGCACCACACGCCGTTGCTCACGACCCTCGGGCCCGGCGAGCTCCGGATCAAGAAGGGCGGTAGCGAGACCTCCCTCGCGGTGTTCGGCGGCTTCATGGACGTCCGGCCCGATCGGGTCGTGATCCTCACCGAGGCCGCCGAGAGCGCTGACGAGATCGACGAATCGCGCGCCGAGGCTGCGCGCGCCCGCGCCCGCGAGGCGCTCCAAGCCGGCCCGGTCGGGCTCGAGGAAGCCCAGGCCCGCGCGTCGTTGGAGCGGGCGATGGTCCGCCTTCGCGTTTCCGAACGCCGCCGCCGCCGCTAGACCCATACTGGTCGCGTCGGGGTCCGCCCCGACGTGGGCGCGTGGTGGATGGGTACGGGATGAGGCTCGCGCGACTCCCAGCGTCTCTGGTGTGGCTCGCCGTGCTGGCGATCGTCATGTCGTCGTGCGCCATCGACGCCGCGGAGCTGCCGGCGACGCCGATGCCGATCGTCGCCCCCAGCGAGGTCGCGATCGCGACCGCGACACCGGCTGCGACCGCGACGCCCTCGCCCGCCCCGAGCAGCCCGAGCTACAGCAAGCTCCGAGTCTTCGTCGCGAGCGAGAACACTGAGCAGGTCTGGGTCCTCGAGGGAGCGCCGGCGGGGAAGTTCGCGCTCGTGGCCAAGATCCCGGTGGGGAAGCTCCCGCACCAGATGGCGGTGTCACCCGATGGCAAGTACGTCGCGGTGAACAACCGGCTCGGCGATTCGACGTCGATCATCGATCCGATCGCGATGAAGGAGATCGTGCGGATCAAGGTCGGCAAGCAGCCGCACGGGATCACGTTCTCGCCGGACTCCAAGACCCTGTTCGTCGCGCACGAACGGGACAGCTTCATCATGCGGTTCGAGGTCGGGACGTGGAAGCCGCTGCCGCCGCTCATCGTCGGGACGCCGCAGCACGTGCTCACGATCGGGTCGAAGCGGCCGAACCTGCTGCTCTACACGGTCACGAACAGCACCGAGGCCGATCATCTGCGGGCCTACGACCTCGCGACGAACAAGATCATCCATTTCAAGGTGCAGGACGTCCACGACGCGTACTACACGCCCGACCAGAGCGAGATCTGGTCATCGTCATCCGGCTTCATCGACAAGCCATCTGACCGGATGGTCATCTACGACCCCGACACGTTCGCCGTGAAGGAGGAGATCCACCTCGGCGCGAACCACTACCCGTTCCACACGACGAAGGAGAACCAGGACGGCATGTATTTCATGCCGGACAAATCGATCATGGTGGTCTCGGACCACAAGGGCCCTTCGCTCCTCTGGATCGACTACAAGAGCCGGAAGATCGTTGCTGAGACCAAGGGCATCGGTGCCCAGCCGTTCCACACGACGTACGACCCGCTCGGCGAGCGGATCCTGCTCACGACCAACGTCGACGGCATGGTGAACGTCATCGACGTCAACACGAAGCAGGTCGTGCAGAAGGTGCCGGTGCCGACGGCGCACGGCATCGTGTCGGTGGGGATCCCGTAGCCGCGGCGGTACAGTCCGGCGATGCTGATGCGCGTCCTCGCGCTCGTGTTCAACGCGTTCCCGGTGCGCTGGCAGCGGCGGTTCATGACCGCGGCGCACGAGCGCTTCCTCGTCGGCGTCACCGGCCTCGGGGTCGACGCGCAGGGCCGGGTGCTGTTGGCGCGGCACCGGTTCGGCGCGCCCCAGTGGCGATTCCTCGGCGGGTTCCTCGGCCGGCGCGAGCGGGTCGAGGATGCGCTCGCCCGTGAGATCCGTGAAGAGACCGGCCTCCTGATCGAGGTCGGTCCGGTGCTCGAGGTCGTGACCGGATTCCGCTGGGCGCGGGTCGAGCTCGTCTTCGCGTTCCGGGTCATCGGCGGGACAGAGGCGCTCACGGCAGAGGTGGCGGAGCTGGGCTGGTTCCCGATCGGCGAGCTACCTGATGTCCGAGCCGACCAGCGGGGCCTCATCGAGCGGCACACGCTTCGCGCGCGGGAGTGGGCGGGGCGCGCCTAGCAGAGCAGGCCGTTCACCTGGTTCACGATGCTGTTGTTCTGCGCGCTGAGCGCGTTGTACGCGTCGACCTGGGTGTGCTCGGTCTTGACCGCCGCGTTGTACCGGTCGATGAGCGCGAGATAGCTCGAGTACACGTCCGGAGGCATGCCGTTCGGGTACTGCGCCTCGAGCGCCTTGATCTGCTGGTTCATCGTGACGAGCGATGCATCGGTCGCATCGAGCGCGGCCTTCGCGCTCGCGAGCTGGCTCTTCAGCGTCGTGAGCTGCGCGAGGAGGGCGTCCTTCGAATCGGCGCACGCGTTGCGCGCCGGCGGCGGGATCTGGTCGAACCCCATCGTCCGCAGCTCGCGGTCGCTGAAGCGATTCGGGCAGCTCTCGACGCCCGCGGCGAAGACGATGCAGCTCACCGGATGGTTCATCAGTCCGAATCGATCGACGCCTTGGAGAAGTGGATCGGCGATCGCCTGGGCCCAGTGGCCGTCGGCCGAAGCGTCGGGTCCGAAGCAGCACCAGATGTGGCCAAGCTCGTGGAGCGCGACGGCGACGAAGTTGTCGGCGGAGAGGATGCCACCATCGTCGGCTGGGAACAGGAAGATCGCCATCGAGCCGTCCGCGGAGGATCGGCTGAGGAACGAATTCGTGCGCGCGGTCACGACCGTCAGAACGATGTCGGCCGGGGCGCTCGTCACGAGGTCGAGAGTGCTGAGGCCGCGCGTCGCGGCGCCCCACTCCGAGACGAGCGTGCGCGTGAGCAGGTCGACGTCGCGGTCGCGGGCGGCCGACAGTGACGGATCCGGGCGCGCGGTCACCCCGTCGATCACGTCGTTCACGCCGGCGACCTTGATGCGCGCCGTGAAGTGCGTGGCCGCGACCGGATAGCCCGCGATCGGGAAGTCCGCGCCCGCGGTGCCGGCCGTCGTGCCGGTGCCACAGTTGACGACGTACCGCGCCGTCTGCTTCGGCAGCGCCGGTGTCGCGTAGGTCACCGCGAGGACACCCGAGACGTCCGCGGTCGCGTCGACCGACGGGGGCGGCACGTCGCCGAACTGCGGCGGCCCCACGTGAACTTCGACCGTGCACGGTGCACCCGGCGCGGTGCTCGCGACGACCCGCCCGTACCTGCTCTCGGTGATGGTCACCGGGGTCAAGGTCGGCTGCGCGAACGTCTGAGCGGCGCTCGGCCCGGTGCTCGGGCTCGTCGTTCGGGGCGCATTCGCGCCGGCCGCGCACGCGGCGAGGACGGCGCCCACGACGAGCACGGGCGCCGCCCTCAGCTTCATTCCGGGGGCCGGTCGCCGCCGAGGGCCGCCATGATCTCCTTGATGTGCAGGTAGTGCTCGAACTCGTGCTCGAGCATCCGGCGCATCACGCGGCGCGTCGTCCACCGTCGTCCCATGACGGTGTGATCGACCCAGTCGCCGGGCTCCATGACGCTGAACCGCTGGAACGCGATCCGATGCGTCGCCTGCAGCGCGCCGAACGGATCGTCGGGCCACTTCTCGAGCTTCGCGACGAACTCGATGTCGGCCGACATGATGTGCTCGAGCGCCTCGCGGACGCTCCACATCGTCTCGGTGGGCTTCTTCTCGATCTGGGGCGCCGACAGTCCCTTCACCAATGAAATGAGCGCGGCGCGGGATGCCTCGAACTGGTGCAGAAAATCCCGGATCTCGTGCTCCTGGAGCGGCGTGTCCTCACCGGGGAACAGGCCGCTCGCCGGCGCGTCCTCGACCGGGATCCTCTCCGGATCGATGTCCTTCCAGTGCTCTACCGACACGCCGCGCGCCTCGAGGAGGTCGCGGTACGCGCGGAACGCCTTGCGCGCGTTCGCGATCGCTTCGTCGCGCGTCTTCCCCGAGGCGTTCGCACCCGGCAGGACCGGCACCCGGGCGAGGAAATAGGCGTCGGCCCCCTGGAGCACGTAGATCTTCGCGTCGGTCATACCGCCATCCACACCTTCTGCCCGCAATCGGGCCGAAGCGATCGGACCACGCCGTCGACGGAAACCCTGAGCAGCGTAGAGCCGCGCTCGACGAGCTCGATCACGACACCCGGCCGGACACCTTGCGAATCGAGGTACTCGAGGAACCCCGGCTCGTGCTCGAACTGATCGGGGATGCGCAGGACCGCCGCGCGCTCGCCGGGCGCGAGCGCGTCGAGCGGACGCGTCGGCGCCGCGGTCACGCCGGGCATCGGATTGCCGTGTGGGCAGGTCTGCGGATCGCCGAGGACGCGCGCGATCCGCGTCTCCATCTCGGGCGACATCGTGTGCTCGAGCCGCTCGGCCTCCTCATGGGTCTTCCACCACTCGAAGTGGAGCACCTCGACGAGGAAGCGCTCCGCCAGCCGGTGGCGCCGCACCACCGAGTCCGCCTGGGTCTTGCCGGTTTTGGTCAGATGCACTTCTTTATGACCATCGAGCGAGACCAACCCGTCGCGCTCGAGCCGGTGGACCATCTCCGAGACGGCCGCCGCGGAGAATCCGAGGAACTCCGCCAGGCGGGCTGAGACGACGTGGCCGGTCTCGTCGGCCAGGGTGTAGATCGCCTGGAGGTACTCCTCGACCGCGCTCGATGCCACTGCTCGAGACTACGGCCCGGCTGGGGCCCGAGTTATTTCCGACTAGATCACTCGGATATATTTAGGCGCACCTAATGTCGGTCCAACAAACGGTGATCCTCGGGTCGATCGCCGGACTCACGATCTTCCTCGGGCTGCCCCTGGCGCGCCTGCGCGTCGTGGCTCCTCGTTACCACGCATTCCTGAACGCCCTCGCGATCGGGATCCTGCTCTTCCTGTTCGTCGATATCGTCGAGCACGCGATCGGGCCGGTCGAAGCCGCGATCAAGACCGACGGCGCATCGCTGCCCCTGCTCGTCACCCTGCTCGTCGGCGGATTCGGGATCGGCCTGCTGAGCCTCGTCTACTACATGCGCCGCGTCTCGCTCGGGCCGGGCTTCACGGCGATGCACCTCGCCGTCGTCATCGCGACGGGGATCGGCCTCCACAACTTCTCCGAGGGCCTGGCCATCGGCAGCTCGGCGGCGAAGGGCGACCTCACGCTGGCCCTCACGCTCGTCGTCGGCTTCGGGCTCCACAACGTGACCGAGGCGTTCGGCATCGCGGCCCCCCTCGCGGGCAAACGACCCAGCTGGGCGCTGCTCGGGCTCGTCGGGGTCATCGGCGGCGGCCCCAACTTCCTCGGCACGATCATCGGCTACACGTTCGCGTCCCCAGCGGTCTCGGTCCTGTTCCTGTCGCTCGCCGCCGGTGCGCTCGTGTTCGTGATCGGAGAGCTGTTCGCCTCGGGCCGCAAGCTCGCCTCCCCGCTCTGGAATGGGTGGGGCATCGGTATCGGGTTCCTCGCCGGCCTGCTCACGGACCTCGTTCTGATCGCGGTCGGCGCCTAGACTTCGATTCCCGCACCCGTCACCGGACGCTGAAAGGGATAACGCTTGTTCGCTCGCCAGATCGGCATCGACCTCGGGACCGCGAACGTCATCGTGTACGTCCGCGGCAAGGGGATCGTCCTCACGGAGCCGTCGGTCGTCGCCATTGCGCATGACGACAACGGGAACCGGCCCCGGATCGTCGCCGTGGGCGAGGAGGCGCGCATGATGCTCGGCCGCACGCCGGGCAGCATCACGGCGCTCCGGCCGATGCGCGACGGGGTCATCGCCGACTACGTGATCACGGAGCGGATGCTCGAGTACTTCATCAACAAGGTGAGTGGACGCATCCGCGTGTTCCACCCCGAGCTCATGATCTGCGTGCCGTCGGGCGTCACGAGCGTCGAGCGCCGCGCGGTGAAGGACGCCGCGTTGCGCGCGGGCGCGCGCGAGGCGTATCTCATCGAGGAGCCGCTCGCCGCGGCCATCGGCGCGAACCTCCCGATCTCGGGACCGAGCGGCAACATGATCATCGATATCGGCGGCGGCACCGCGGAGATCGCGGTCATCTCCCTGGGCGGCATCGTCGTGAGCAAGAGCGTGCGCGCCGCGGGCAACCGGCTCGACGAGGCGATCGCGAACTTCGTCCGCAAGCGGTACAACCTGATGATCGGCGAGCGCACCGCGGAGGATGTGAAGATCCAGATCGGGTCGGCGCTCCCGATGGACCCGGAGCTGAACATGGAGGTGCGCGGCCGCGACCTGATCGCCGGCCTGCCGCGCACGATCACGATCGGCAGCAACGAGATCAGCGAGGCCATGGAGCCCGTCCTCCAGCAGATCGTGTCGTCGGTGAAGAACGTGCTCGAGGAGACGCCGCCGGAGCTCGCCTCCGACATCATCGACAAGGGCATGGTCCTGTCGGGCGGCGGCGCGCTGCTGCGCAACATGGACAAGCTCCTCACGCAGGTGACCGGCGTGGCGTGCTACGCCGCGGACAACCCGCTGTACTGCGTCGCCAAGGGAACGGGACTCGCCCTCGAGCACTTCGACTTCTTCAAGAAGAGCCTCGTCCCGGTCCATTAGGCCCACCTCAGATGGACCGCCGCGTCGACATCCTCGGCGTCGGCTTCGATCGCGTCGCGCTCGTTGACGCCGTCGCCCAGGTCGAGGCCCGCCTCGATCGCGGCCTGCGGACCTTCATCATCACCGCGAATCCCCGAGTTCGTGATGCTGTGCCGCGAGGATCCGGAGCTCGCCGCCATCGCGGCCGGAGCGGACCTCGTCGTCCCCGACGGCACCGGCGCCGTGGTCGCCGCGCGGCTCCTGGGTGATCCGCTCCCGGGCCGCG
>DATCQC010000143.1:0-3713 GCA_036569685.1 Candidatus Limnocylindria bacterium
ATCCCGCGGCAGCCCGCCGCGTCAACGGACTGCGGATGATCGCGGTCGCGGGACCACGTATTGATCCGGCGGCCATCGCCGCGCCTGCCGGCGTGGAAGTCCGCGCCTTCGTCCCGGACCTCTACCGGCATTTGGCCGCATGCGATCTGGCCGTGGTCCAGGGCGGGCTGACGACGACGATGGAGCTCGCGGCGGCTCGCCGCCCGTTCCTGTACTTCCCGTTGCGCAACCATTTCGAGCAGAACCGCCACGTCCGTCATCGGTTGGAGCGTTACGGCGCGGGTCGCTACATGGACTACGACGCGTCGCCGCCCGAGGTCATCGCCGAGGCGATCGTCAGCGAGATCGACCGCCCGGTCGACTACCGCCCGGTGGAGTCCGACGGCGCCGCACGGGCGGCCGCACTCATCGCGCCGCTCATCTGACGCCCGTGTCGGGCGTGCCGACGGGGAGCACCTCGGCCAGAAGCCCACGCACGTTGTCACCCATGATCTTCTCGATATCGTCCTCCCCGAGGCCGATCTGGAGCAAGGCATCCGTCAGCTGGACGAGCCCGGTCGCATCGAACGGCTCCGGCACCGCGCCGTCGAAGTCGGAGCCCAGCGCGACGTGGTCCACGCCGGCGATGCCGACCGCGTACCGGATCGAGCGCGCGATCGACGCGACGTCGTCGCCTCCACATGCGGTCGGCCAGAAGCCGATGCCGAGAAGGCCGCCTGTCTCGGCGATGCCTCGGACGTGAGCGTCGGTCAGGTTGCGGGCGTTGTCGCATGTGCCGCGCACGCCGGTGTGTGAGGCGACGACGGGTCGCGTGGCCATCGCAAGGATGTCGTCAATCGTCGACGGCGAGGCATGGGCCGCGTCGACGAGCATCCCGCGCGCCTCCATCCGATGGACCATCTCTCGCCCGGCGTCGGTCAGGCCGCCCTTCAGGAGGCCGTGCGCCGACCCGCCGAACGCATTGTCGAAGAAGTGGCTCGGCGACATCATCCGAAACCCCGCATCCGCGACGACCTCCACGTTGGCGGGATCCCCATCGAGCGCATGCGCGCCTTCGATCGCGAGGAGCCCGGCAGTGATCGCGGGGTGCTCACGCGGCGTCGTATGCCACGAGATCGGCCTTCGAGCGGACGATCGTGAACCGGCCATCGGATCGGGCGGCCATCGCGTCGGCCCGCGCCGCCAGGTGGAGCGCCCTCGGCAGGAGCCGTCGCCAGGTAGCGGGCGGCCAACCAAGGGCGATGGCCAGCAGGAGGACGTCGTCGCTGCGATCGTCGTTGCGCTCGATGTTCAGGTGGCGCGGTGACTTCGTGGTGACCGCCAGGACCTGGAGCGCGACATTGCCCTCGATCAGACGAGGGACGTCGACATGGCCACGGTCCCCTCGGCGAAGGAGATCCCGGCCCCAGAGCAGCGAATCCGCATGCAGGTCGGCGATCCAGAGCCGCTCGTGGAGCGCCCGCGCGCGATCCGACGCCACGTACGGCGGAACGGTCCGGGTCGTGCACAGCCGCGCCTCGGTGCGCCCGACGAGCGCGCGTCCGGCGACACGCGCTCCCAGCGCGGTCGCAGCGCCTGCGGCACCGACCGCCAGCGTGACCCCGAGCCGGCGCCTCATGCGACGGCCTTCAATGCGGGGTCCTGACCTCGTCGAGGAACGCGAGCGAACGCGCTTCCCGCTCGAGCGCGGTCCGCACGAAGTCGCGCAGTGCCGCCTCGGTCTCGCGTTCGATGGCGGGCGCCAGCCGGAGCGCCGCGATCGCCTCGATGTCGAGGCGCTGGTAGGCCTTGAGCAGCTTCAGCGCCTCGAGCGAGATCCCCGTCCGGTCGTGCGGCGGGCCGGGGCAGCGCTCGCACAGGACCCCGCCCAGCGGCGGGACCCAACGGAACCGCTCGTCGGCTTCGAGGACCCGGTCGCACTCGACGCAGCGGTCGACCTCGGGCCGCTGGCCGAGCTCGTCGAGCAGGTGCATCTCGTACCAGCGCGCGACCCGCCCGGGCGCCATCTGCGCGTCGAGCAGCTCGTAGGCGCGGTGCAGCAGCGTGTACAGCGGCTCGGCGGCGTGCCGCTCCTCGAGCGATCGATCCGCAAGCTCCGCGAGATACCACGCGGTCGCCGCCGATTCGAGCGAATCGCGCAGGTTGAGCCAGGCGTGACCGACGCTCACCTGGGTGACCACGTCGAAGGTCCGTCCGCGGGCGAGCGCCACGGTCAGCTCGGCGAACGGCTCCAGGCTGCCGCCGAGCCGCGACGTGGGGCGGCGCACGCCCTTGGCGATCGCCTTGAGCTTGCCGATCCCCGGCGTGATGAGCGTCAGGACGCGGTCCGCCTCGCCGAGATCGAAGCGCGACAGCACGATGGCGTCGGTCGTGTAGCGGCGCGGGATGGGCATCGTCGCGACGGTACCACCGGTCGGCGAGGCACGAGTGATCCGATCCGGCGCCGCCGACGAAGACATCGATAGACGCCGGTGCGGTCGCGTCCCCCGCCCCGGCGTCGTTTTCTCGCGCCGCGTCGACCGGGCAATCAGGCTACCTGCGCGGTACACGTTTCGTGTACACTCGGACGCAGGATGACGACGACCGAAGACATCGACATCGCCGCGCTCATCGCCGACACCGAGGGCGAGATCGTCCGGCTCGTCCAGGACCGCGATCCGTCCACCCACGGGCTCTACGAGATGGTCCGCTACCACCTCGCCCTCGATGGGTCGGGCGCTTCGGGCGGCAAACGGATGCGCCCACTGCTCGGCCTCCTCGCCTACGCCAGCATCACCGGCGAGCACGAGCGGGCGCTGCCAGGCGCCGCCGCGGTCGAGCTCGGCCACAACTTCTCGCTCGTCCACGACGACATCGAGGACGGCGACATCGAGCGGCGCCACCGGCCCACGCTCTGGACGCTGCACGGCATCCCGCAGGCGATCAACACGGGCGACACGATGTTCAGCCTGTCGCGCATCGCGCTCCACCGGCTGACCGATCTCGGCTTCCCCGATGCCACGGTCCTGCGGCTCATGCGCCTCTACGACGAGACCTGCCTGGCGTTGTGCGAGGGCCAGTACCTCGACATCGCGATGAGCGCATCGGACGAGTTGATGAGCGTCGATCTCTACTTCGACATGATCGGGCGCAAGACGGCGGCGCTCATCGCCGCTTCGATCGAGGCCGGCGCGCTCCTGGCCACGACCGACGAGCAGGTCATCGCGCGCTACCGCGGGTTCGGCTGGGCGCTCGGGCTCGCCTTTCAGCTGAATGACGACCTGCTCGGGATCTGGGGCCCGGAACGGGCGACCGGCAAGGAACCCTCCGACGTCGCGCACCGCAAGAAGACGCTCCCCGTCATCTATGCCTGGGAGCAAGCCGGTCCGGAGGACCGCGAACGGCTTCGAGCTCTCTATGCGAACGGGGAGCCGAGCGCGGCCGAGGTGACCGAGGTGGTCGCCATCCTCGAGCGCTCCGGCGCCCGGGAGTACACCCGCGACCAGGCCCACCGCTATCGCGACGAGGCACTCGCCGAGCTGGACGCCGCGGGCGTCGTTTCGCCGGAGGCGCGCGCCCGCCTCGAGGAGATCATCGTCTCGGTCATCAGCGCCTAGGTCCTTGCGGGCGACGGTCAACGAGCGTGGCCGGGCGTCTCGATATTCCGCTGGGTCATGGAGCTTGGCTCGAACGAGCGTGGCCGCGGACGATCTCTGACGGTTTGGTGGCCTGAC
>DATCQC010000144.1:0-3947 GCA_036569685.1 Candidatus Limnocylindria bacterium
TACGCGGAAGCGGTGTTCGATCGCTCGCGCGCCGATGCCGCGACCGTCGCGCCGTACATCGGCATGGATTCGATCGCGCCGTTCGCGGAGAAGGGCTACGCGTTCGTGCTCGCGCGCACGAGCAATCCGGGAGCGGGCGACTTCCAGGATCTCCTCGTAGACGGTCGGCCGCTGTACGAGCGCGTCGTCGAGCAGTGTGTCGCGGCGTTCCCGGCGGATCGCTGCGGCTTCGTCGTCGGTTCGACGTATCCGGCGGAGGCGGCGCGCCTCCGGTCGCTCGCGCCGGACCGGATGTTCCTCATGCCGGGCGTCGGCGCGCAGGGCGGTGAGGTCGGCGCCATCCGTGCGGCCCTCGACGCACGCGGTGGCGGGGTGCTGCCGTCGGCATCGCGGTCGGTCCTCTACGCCGCGGGCGGCCTGGGCTACGAGAAGGCAGCCGCGGAGGCGGCCGAGGCACTCAGGCAGCAGGCGAACGACGCGCGCGCCACAGCTGCGGGCCGCTGATGTTCGGCATCGGCACCGGCGAGCTCCTCCTCCTGCTCGTGATCGCCCTCATCGTGCTCGGTCCGGAACGGATGCCGAAGCTCGCCCGCGATCTCGGCCGCGCGATGGCCGAGTTCCGCAAGACCAGCGAT
The DNA here is from genome assembly GCA_036569685.1 of Candidatus Limnocylindria bacterium. GTDB lineage: Bacteria > Chloroflexota > Limnocylindria > P2-11E > P2-11E > UBA4735. The sequence continues at coordinate 636 of DATCQC010000144.1, forward strand.
GAGCTGCGCAGCGAGTTCCTCAACGCCGACAAGTACCTGGACGCGGCGGCGACCGCCGCGCCCCCGGGGCCCGCGGCGATCGTCGCCCCGCAGAACCCGCCCGAGCCTCCGCTGACCGAAGCTGCCGTGGCGACCGATGTCCCGGTCGAGCCGCTCGAGCCGGACGAGACGCTGTTCGACAAGGAGGCCCGCGAAGCCCGCGAGCGCCTGCGTGATCCCGAACGGCTGGAGCGCGCGAAGGCCGAGGGCTGGACGACGCCGACCGATGAGGCCGGCACCTCGGACCGATGGGGCTAACGACCGTCCGCCGACCTATACTTTCGTCATGCGAGCGCACCCGATCCAACGGGTCGCGCTTTTTCTTCGCCCCACGTCAGGTAGTCAGGTAGTCCGGAGGACGCTTCCCTAAATGAATCGCACATGGGCCTGGATCATTGCGGTCATCGCGATCCTGGCCGTCTGGGTCGACATCCCCAAGCACCAGATCGCCTTCCCGTTCGATTCGCCCTGCGCGGGTATCTGCTACCGCATCGGTGGCCAAACCACGAACATCGAGATCAAGACCCACCTCGGCCTCGATCTCCAGGGCGGCACCCAGCTCATCCTCCAGCTGCATCCGGAACAGATCCCGGGGGGCACCGCGACCTCGATCGACGACCTCAACACCCAGACCCGCGTCGTGATCGACCGCCGCATCAACGGACTCGGGGTGAGCGAGCCGGTCATCGAATCGCTCGGGTCGGACAAGGTGCTCGTCCAGCTTCCGGGCATCTCCGACCTCAAGCAGGCTGAGGATCTCGTGACCCAGCAGGCGTTCCTCGAGATCAAGGTCCCCGACGTCGACACGAGCGGGAACGCGACGGGCACGTATCACTCGCTGACGCCGCCGCTCACCGGCGCGAACCTCAAACCGACGTTCGTCGAGTTCCAGGGGACCAACAACGCGCCGGTCGTGCACTTCGAGTTCGGCGCACCCGATGACGCGCGGTGGATCCAGCTCTCGAAGGACTTCCTCAACAAGCCGGTGCAGATCCTCCTCGACGGGAAGGAGATCTCGGCGCCGGTCATCCAGCAGGTCTTCACGAGCGGCACCGGCGTCATCCAGGGGAACTTCACGACCCAGACCGCGAAGGATCTCAGCACGCTGCTCAATTCCGGTGCCCTGCCCGTTCCGCTCGCGGTCGTGGAGTCCAGCCGCGTCGAGCCGACCCTCGGGCAGGACTCGGTGAAGCGCAGCCTCGTCGCGGGCGCGATCGGCCTGCTCCTCGTCGCGCTGTTCATGATCCTGTACTACCGCCTGCCGGGCGTGATCGCGGTCATGGCGCTGTTCTTCTACACGGCGCTCACCTACGCGGTCTTCCGGCTCATCCCCGTCACGCTCACCCTGGCGGGCGTCGCGGGCTTCATCCTGTCGATCGGCATGGCGGTCGATGCGAACGTGCTCACGTTCGAGCGGATCAAGGAAGAGCTTCGGAACGGGAAGACCCTGCGCGTGTCCCTCGACGAGGGCCGCCGCCGGGCGTTCCCATCGATCCTGTATTCGAACCTCGCCACGATCCTCACCGCGCTCATCCTGTTCAACTTCGGGACCGGCACGGTGAAGGGCTTCGCGCTCACGCTCATCGTCGGTGTCGTGGTCTCCTTCTTCACCGCCGTCTTCGTCACGCAGCTCCTGCTCCACGCGGCCATCGAGTACTCGTCGCTGCGCCGCCGCCGCCTGTGGGGCGTCGAGGAGAAGCCGACGGATGGCCGCGGACCGACCGATGGCCGTGACGGCCGCGCGACCGCGCGGGTGACGGCCTGATGCTGTTCCGCTTCGTCGAGCGCAAGCTCTGGTACTTCGCGCTCTCCGCGCTGCTCATCGTGCCCGGCGTGTTCTTCCTCTCGATCGGCGGCCTCAAGCCCGGGATCGAGTTCAAGGGCGGGACGCTCCTCGACCTTCGGTTCACCGTGCCGCCGCCGGCGACCGAGCTGCACGACGCGCTCGCGTCGCTCGGGCATCCCGAGGCTGTGGTCCAGGGCGCCGAGGGCGGCCGGATGGAGGTCCGCACGCTCACGCTCACGTCGGCCCAGACGGTGGCGGTCGACGACGCACTCAAGGCGAAGTACCCGGGCGTGTTCATCGATGACAACGCCTCGAGCGTGAGCCCGTCGTTCAGCGCCGAGCTCGTGACGAACGCCGTCCGCTCGATCGTGTTCGCCTCGATCCTCATCGTGCTGCTCATCGCATTCGCGTTCAAGGAGTTCGGCTGGTCCGCGTTCCGCTACGGGATCGCCGCGATCATTGCCCTCCTCCACGATGCGCTCGTGGTCCTCGGACTCTTCGCGATCCTCGGGTATTTCTTCAACATCGAGGTGGACAGCCTGTTCGTGACGGCGGTCCTCACGATCATCGGCTTCTCGGTCCACGACACGATCGTCGTGTTCGACCGGATCCGCGAGAACCTCCACCTCAACCGGGGCGAGGCACTGAATCCGGTGATCAACTACTCGATCATGCAGACGCTCGCACGGAGCGTCATCACCTCGCTCACCGTGGTGCTCACGCTGCTCGCGCTGTACCTGTTCGGCGGCTACTCGATGCGGACGTTCGCCCTCGCGCTCGTCGTCGGCATCATCTCAGGGACCTACTCGTCGATCTTCAACGCGAGCCAGATCATCTCGCTCTGGCAGGAGATCGAGGACCGCTTCCGCCATCGCGGCGGACGCGGCCCGGCGGGAGCGCGCGCCGCGGCTTAGTCGGTGCCCGCGGTCGGGATGTCCGACTCCTGCTCGTCGTGTTCGTTCGGGTCGAGGCTGCCCTCCGAGTGCGGATCGTCGTCGACGGTCTCGCGCCGCTTCTTCGAATCGGTCTCCACATCGTGCTCGGTGCGATCGATCACGGGAGCACCTCCCAGCGCCGAGCGAGCCAGCAAGAACTTTACCGACCGTTACCGCCCGAACGCCTTCGCGAGCTGTGCGAGGGTCACGAAGCGCACCGGACCGCTGTCGCGGTCGTAGCGGAGGGCATCGAACGCACCGAGCAGCGCCTCGATCGCCGCGCGCTCGGTCGGGACGATCGTTCCCGGGTGGCTCACGACGGTGATCGACTTCCGTTCCGAGGCTACGGATCCGGCCGCCGCGAAGAGGGCGAGGTTCGCGCGGATCTGCGGCTGGATCGTCTGGACCGTGAACCCGAAGGTGTTGCCGCCGATCGTCGGCGCCTCAAGGAGCGGCAGGTCACCCGGCACGTTCGCATTGGTGGAGGACGGCCGGTACGGCTGCGCGCCGACCGGCAGGTTCCACGGGTAGGGGATCCGTCCGATCGGCGGG
>DATCQC010000145.1:0-4880 GCA_036569685.1 Candidatus Limnocylindria bacterium
TTCTCCTCGTCGCCGCGGCCCGCTCCCGTCGCCGCGAGCATCGCCCACACCGCGTAGACGATCGCGACGGCACTGAACCCGCGCCACGCGAGGTAGCCGCCCATCGTGTCGAGCTGCACCGGCGGGGGAAGGATGTACGAGAGCTGCCGGCCGACGACCTCCATCGAGTGCGCGAAGATGGCGCGCTCCGCGGGCGTTGCGCCGGCCACCTGGACGTACGCGATCGAGTTCAGGAGGCCGGAGAGGGCGCCGATCGCCGCGGTCGCGATGGCCCCGGTGCGGTGCGAGCGGAGCGCGAGCCGGAAGAGGGTCACTGTTTCGCGCCGGAGTAGTAGCTGAGGAAGACCTCCTCGAGGGTGGGCTCGCGGCTCTCGAGCGTGGTCACGCGCGAGCCGGCGATCGCGCCGAGCAGCTCGTCGAAGCTGCCGCGGTATAGGCCGGTGGCCTGACGGCCGTCGATCGCGAGGCCCTCGAATCCCGTCAGGCTCCGCAACAGGTCGGCCGGCGGCGCGTCGGCGAACTCGATGCGCACGTGGTGCGCCCGGATGCCGGTGAGCTGGTCAAGCGTGCCGACCGTCGCGAGGTGGCCGTCGCGCACGATCCCGACGCGGTCGCAGACGTGCTCGACCTCCGACAGCACGTGCGACGACATGAAGACCGTCGCCCCGCGCGAGCGCGCGTCGCGCACGAGGCCGTAGAACTCCTGCTGGTGCAGCGGGTCGAGCCCGCTCGTGGGCTCGTCCAGAATGAGGAGCCCGGCCTCCGGTGCGAACGCGAGGAGGAGCGCGAGCTTCTGCTTGTTGCCGTGTGAATACTCGCGGTACTTGCGGCCGAGATCGAGATCCATGCGCTTCGCGATGGCCTCGATCCGCGCGTCCTCCAGGTCGCCGCGCAGGCCGGCGATGTACGCGACGATCTCCGAACCACGCCAGCCGCCGAATTGTGGAAGCTCGCCCGGCACGTATCCGACGCGCTTCTTCACGGCGACCGCGTCGCGGTCCGCATCGAGCCCGAAGATCGACGCCCCGCCCCGCGTCGCGTGGGAGAGGCCCATAAGCAGCTTGATGGTCGTGGTCTTGCCCGCCCCATTCGGACCGAGGAACCCGAAGACCTCGCCCTCGGCGACATCGAGGTCGAGGTCGAAGATCCCTCGGCCCGCCCCGTAGTCCTTCGTGAGTCGCTCCGTGCGGATAGCGCTCGCTCCGTTGCTCATGGCACACCTTCCCTCGTGCTGGACGCTACGCCAGCGCGCTGGCCGCGGTCTTGCGGATGGTCTGGCCATGAGCTTCAACGACAACGCCAAGCTGGACCCGTCGCAGGTCCAGGACGTGAGGGGCAGCCGCATGGGCGGCGGCGGCCTCGCCATCGGTGGCGGCGGCATCGGGATCGTGATCCTCATCGCGTCGCTGCTCTTTGGCTTCGACCCGACGCAGATCCTCAATGCCCTTCCCGCGGATACCGGCACCGTGACCACGGATCCGAGCGCGCAGTCCGTCGCCGACTGCAAGACCGGCGCGGATGCGAACAAGCGGGAGGACTGCAGGATCGTCGGCTACATCGACTCGATCCAGCAGTTCTGGAAGGACGAGCTCGCGAAGCACGGCGCGCAGTACACGCTCGCGACGACCGTCCTCTACACCGACCAGACCGAGGCCGCCTGCGGCACCGCGTCGGCGCAGACCGGGCCGTTCTACTGTCCGGTCGACGGCAAGGTGTATCTGGATCTCGCCTTCTTCAATCAGCTGCAGACCCAGTTCGGCGCACAGGGCGGCCCGTGGGCCGAGGCGTACGTCGTCGCGCACGAGTACGGGCACCACGTGCAGGACGTCCTTGGCACGTTGAGCAGCGATCAGCGCACCGGTCCGGGCAGCCTTTCGGTGAAGCAGGAGCTGCAGGCCGACTGCTTCTCCGGCGTGTGGACGAAGCACGCCGCGGAGACCGGTTACCTGCAGGCGCCGACGCAGGCCGACATCACGAGCGCCCTCGACGCCGCCTCCGCGGTCGGTGACGACCGGATCCAGAAGGAGACCTCGGGCCGCGTCGCGCCGGAGCAATGGACCCACGGATCGTCGGCTCAGCGGCAGCAGTGGTACACGACGGGGTACTCGACCGGCGACTACACGAGGTGCACGCCCTAGCGGCGAGTCGCGCTAGCGTGTCGGGCATGCCCGGCCGTTCCCTCGGACCGATCCCGCTTCCGCCACCGGGCGAGCGCGCGACAGGCGAGTTCACGTTCGGGGGCGACGCCGGGCTCGACAAGTACCGCTGGCCGTTCATCGCGATCAGCGGCACCTCGGACGGCCCGACCGTGCTCATCACGGCCGGCATCCACGCGGCCGAGTACACGGGGGTGGAGGCGGCGATCCGCATCGGACGCAGCGTCGATCCGGCGCAGGTGCGGGGGACCCTCCTCGTCATCCCGCTGCTCAACCGTCCGGGCTTCTACGAGCGGAGCATCTACGTGAACCCCGAGGACAACGACAACCTGAATCGGCTGTTCCCCGGGAAGGCCGATGGGACGTGGGGCGAGCGCTTCGCGCACCGGCTGCTGACCGAGATCGTGACCAAGTGCGACAACGCGATCGATCTCCACGCGGGCGACCTCATCGAGGACCTCGTCCCGTTCGTCATCTACCGCGAGACGGGCGACGCCGCGCTCGACGCGCGGATCACCCGGATGGCGAACGCGTACGGCGCGAAGTGGGCGGTGAAGAGCGCGCCGACCGGCGAGCGGCCGGGCTCGCTCTACGCGGTCGCGTGCCTCAACGGGGTCGCGTCGATGCTCGCCGAATCCGGCGGGCGCGGCCTCCTCATCGAAAGCGACGTCGCCCGTCACGTGAAAGGCGTCACGAACATCCTGCGATCCGTCGGGATGCTCGCCGGCGTGCCGGAGCTCGTGAAGCCGCCGACCGTGGTGAAGAGCTTCGACTGGCTGCGCTCTCCGGTCGAGGGGATGTTCCATCCGCGCGTCGCGGTCGGCCACCTGGTCAAGAAGGGCGAGATCGTCGGCGAGATGCTCGACCTGGTGGGGGAGCCGCTCGCGACGATGCATGCGCCGGTCGGCGGCGTCCTGCTGTTCATCGTGACGAGCCCCGCGATCAAGAAGGACGGGCTGCTGCTCGCGATCGGCGCGCTCGACCGCTAGCGCCTTACCCGATCACTCCCAGCGATGGCCTACGAGACCGGCTTCGTACGTGCGGCGCTCGACGCGATGCAGGCGCTTCGCCGTGCCCGGCGCCAGTAGCGGCGTGTGGGAGATCTCGAGGAGGTACTCGGGGATGTACCAGACGTCTGTCTCGGAGGTCATCCACCCGCGCCGGTCGAAGCGCGCGAGGTCGACCGGCCGTGAGAACGTCCGCAGGGTGCGCTCGCGCCGCAGGTTGAAGTACAGCAAGAAGTAGCTGAGCGCGAGCTCGCGCAGGGTCCGGTGGATCGGCTCGCGGTACTCGAGCCCGGCGTAGTTCGATTTCGCGATCGCGCCCCAGTGGCCGCGCTCGCGGAACACCGCGATCACATGGTCCGTGTCGTGCTCGGATTCGAGGTCCACGATGAGCGGACGGTGACCGATCGCGCGGAGCGCGGCCGCGCCGAAGATCGCGCCCTCGAGGCAGTGGGCCGTGCGCTCCCGCAGAACCCGGCGCGGCGACCAGGCCGAGGTCGCGAGGTGATAGGGCATGTCGTCGATGAACCGCTGGATCCCGTACGGCGTCTTCAGCGATCGCAGCTTGCGCAATTCCGCCGGCGTGAACTGCCGCACCGGCTACGGCGCCTTCGGATCGTTCGCGGTCGCGTACCGTCCGCCGCCGAGGTTCTGCGCCCGATCGGCGGCTCGCAACGCCTCGCTCAAGAGCGCGACGCTGTCCTTGGCGTCGCGCGGGTATTCGGCGATCCCGACGCTGCACTGGACCGATCGCTCCTTCCCCTCGACGCCGAACGGCTGCGCGAGCGCGAGCAGCAGCCGGACCGCGACCAGGGTCGAGTCGTCCTGCGAGGTGAGCGCCGTGAGGACGACGAGGAACGAGTCACCGCCGAGGCGCGCGGGCATGTCGCTCCCGCGAACGAACGCGGCGAATCGTTTGGCGAACTGGCGCAGGACCTCATCCTCGACCTGCCGCCGCGACGGGTCGCGCGGGTCCTGATGCCGGTCGAGCTTGACGCTCAGCAGTCCGACGGACCGCTTGTCGCGCTCGGCGAGCGCGACCGCGCGCTCGAGGTGCAGCAGCGCGAGCTGCCGGCCGGGCAGTCCGGTGAGCGCGTCGATGAGACCGAGCGCCCGAAGATCGTCCCGGCCTTCGCCGAGCCGCTTCTGGGCCGTGCTGTCGCTGAAGAAGACGATCGTGTACCGGGCGCCAGCGACATCGAGCGGCGCCGATCGGAGATCGATCCACTTGCCCGGCCGGAGCTCGTGCACGCCTCCGGGAAGCCGGACGATGGCCCCGAATCCGAGCGCAGCGGCCTCCTTCGGCGTCCATCCGGTGATCGCGACGGCCGCCGAGTTCCACGCCACCAGCTCGCCGGCCGGATCGATGACCGCGATGCCGTCGTGCGTCGAGCGCGCCAGCATCTCGGCCAGCTCGAAGCCCACGCCTTCGAGGCTCTGGGGCAGGAGGGAGCTGGACTCGTTCCGCCGGTCGATCATCGGCTGGCGACGTACTGCATGCGGAAACGGTACGGCCTGCGGCCGTAGTCTTCCGGCCGGGCGTCGGACCTATCCTCCGTCTCGATCGCGGGAGGGGACGACGATGCAGCACCTCGATACGGGCAACTCCGGGTTCATGCTCCTCTGCACGAGCCTGGTCATGCTCATGACCCCCGGGCTCGCGTTCTTCTACGGCGGGCTCGTCGGCCGCCGCGGTGTCCTCACGATCATGATGCAGAGC
>DATCQC010000146.1:0-9025 GCA_036569685.1 Candidatus Limnocylindria bacterium
GCTCGGCGAGGGCCTCGCGCTCGTCGCGGATGCTGGAGACGTGCGCCCGGGCCCGGCTTCGCCGGCCCCGGGCGAGCCCCAGTCAAAGGCGAAGGTCCCGGACCGCCTGTTCTCGGAGCGGCTGGCCTGTCCGGAGGGTGACTTCTCCATCGGCGAGATCGAGCCGCGGACGTTCTCGTTCAACTCGCCGCATGGGGCCTGCCCCGCGTGCACGGGGATCGGCACGCGGCTCGAGCCCGACCCCGACCTCATCCTCGCGAACCCCGACCTCTCCCTTCGCGAGGGCGCCGTGCTCCCGTGGCAGCGCGAGAAGAGCACCGCGGCCTACCGGATGGCGATCCTCATCGCGCTCGCGCGGAAAGTCGGCTTCTCGCTCGACACGCCCGTGAAGGACCTGCCGAAGAAGGCCGTCGACGCGATCCTGCGCGGCGTCGGCGGCCCGCTGAAGCTGTCGTACGAGAACCGCAGCGGCAACAAGCGGAGCTACGAGGTCGACTTCGAGGGGATCATGGGCTGGGTCGAGCGCTCGTACAAGGAAACGACGAGCGACTTCACGCGTCTCGATCTCGAGCGGTACATGAGCGAGCGGCCGTGCCCGGTGTGCGGTGGCGCCCGCCTCAAGCCCGAGGTGCTCGCCGTGAAGATCGGCGACAAGAACATCGTCGACGTGTCGCGGCTCTCGGTGCTCGAGGCCGTCGAGTGGTCGAACGTCCTAGACAAGGTGAAGGGCGGGCCGCTCGGCGTGCGCGAGCGCACGATCGCGCGCCAGGTGCTGAAGGAGATCCGCCAGCGGCTGGGCTTCCTCAAGGACGTCGGCCTCGACTACCTGACCATCGATCGCGCGGCCACGACACTGTCCGGCGGCGAGGCCCAGCGCATCCGGCTCGCGACCCAGATCGGCTCCGGGCTCATGGGCGTCCTCTACATCCTCGATGAGCCGTCCATCGGCCTGCACCAGCGCGACAACGCGCGGCTCATCCGCACCCTGCTCGGCATGCGTGACATCGGGAACACCGTCCTCGTGGTCGAGCACGACGAGGAGACCATCCGGACCGCGGACTGGATCATCGACGTCGGTCCCGGAGCGGGGGAGCACGGCGGGCACATCGTCGCCGAGGGTCCGATCGAGACGATCCTCCGCTCGCAGCGCTCGGTCACGGGGGCGTACCTCTCCGGCCGCCGGCGGATCCAGGTGCCGCCGCGGCGGCGTACGCCGAAACGCGAGGCGATCACCGTCCGCGGGGCGAAGCAGAACAACCTCAAGGACATCGACGTGCGCTTCCCGCTCGGGGTCTTCATCTCGGTGACCGGCGTGTCGGGCTCCGGAAAGAGCACCCTCGTGAACGACATCCTGTATCGCCGGCTGGCGCAGGCGCTCTCGAAGGCGAAGGACCGGCCGGGCGCGCACCGCACGGTCGAGGGGATCGCGCACATCGACAAGGTCATCGACATCGACCAGTCGCCGATCGGGCGGACGCCGCGCTCGAACCCCGCCACGTACACCGGCCTGTTCACGCCGATCCGCGATCTGTTCGCGGCGATCCCCGAGGCCCGGCTCCGCGGGTACACCGCGGGCCGCTTCTCGTTCAACGTGAAGGGCGGTCGCTGCGAGGCGTGCGCCGGCGACGGGATCATCAAGATCGAGATGCAGTTCCTGCCCGACGTGTACGTCCCCTGCGAGGTGTGCGGCGGCAAGCGGTACAACCGCGAGGCGCTCGAGATCCACTACAAGGGAAAGAGCATCAGCGACGTGCTCGAGATGACCGTCGAGGAGGCCCTCGCGTTCTTCGCGAACGTGCCGGCCGTCGAGTCGAAGCTCCGGACCCTGAACGACGTGGGGTTGAGCTACGTCCACCTCGGCCAGCCGGCCACGACGCTCTCGGGCGGCGAGGCCCAGCGGGTGAAGCTCGCGACCGAGCTCTCCCGCCGCGCGACCGGGCGGACGCTGTACATCCTCGACGAGCCGACGACCGGCCTGCACTTCGCCGACGTGGAGAAGCTGCTCGAGGTGCTGCACCGGCTCGTCGATGCGGGCAACACCGTCGTGGTCATCGAGCACAACCTCGACGTCGTGAAGACCGCGGACCACGTGATCGATCTCGGACCCGAGGGCGGGAAGGCCGGCGGCGAGGTCATCGCCGAGGGCACGCCCGAGGAGGTCGCCAAGGTGAAGCGGTCGTTCACCGGGCGCTACCTCCGCGAGATCCTCACGACCGGCGAGCTGCGCGGCATCGCCTGAGAGCGCGCCGCTGAACGCCGTCGACCTGCTGATCGGCGCGGCGCTCGTGCTCGCCGTGATCACCGGCATCCGCGCGGGTTTCATCGTGACGCTGTACGGCCTCATCACGTGGGTCGTCGCGATCCCCGTCGCCCTGCTCCTCCAGGGGCCGCTCGGCTCCGAGCTCGCGCGCGTCGGTCTCGCGGTGCCTGCTGCCCGAACGGTCGCGTTCGTGATCGTGCTGCTCCTGATCGAAGCGGCGTTCGGCATGCTCGGCGGGCTCGCGATCGTGCCGTTCGCGAAACGGCTGCATGCGGCGCGCGTGTTCGGGGTGACGGACCGCGTCCTCGGGGTGATCCCGTCGGTCGTTCGAACGCTCGTCATCGCCGCGATCGCGCTCGCTGCGACGCTCGTGCTGCCGGTCGGGAACGACGTTCGCGCGGCCATCGACGGCTCGCGCATCGGGCAGGTCCTCGTGGAGCAGGTCGCGGCCGCGCAGCCCCTGCTCGGCGCGCTGGCCGGCCCGGATGACAGCGCCCCGCTCTTCGTCACGAAGCTCGGCGCGGATCAGACCCAGACCCTCGACCTCCCCGATGGGCTCGTCCTCGTTCCCGATCCCGACGCCGAGCAGGAGATGCTGAAGCTCGTGAACGACGAGCGCACCTCGCGCGGGCTGCCGGCCCTCGAGCTCGATCCGCGGCTCGTGCCGATCGCGCGGCAGCACTCGGAGGAGATGTTCCGGCTCAAGTACTTCGGCCACCAGTCGCCTGTCACGGGGTCGCCGTTCGACCGGCTCGCCGCGGCGAAGATCACGTACAGCCGCGCCGGCGAGAACCTCGCGTACGCGCATTCGGTCGCCGTGGCGCATCGCGGCCTCATGGACAGCCAGGGCCATCGGGAGAACATCCTTCGGCCCGAGTTCACGCGCATCGGCATCGGGGTGATCTCGGCCGGACCGTACGGCCGGATGTTCACCCAGCTCTTCGAGACGCCGTAGCGAGCGCCTGCCTGCGCGTCGGGCCTGGAACGTGCAGCGGCCGCACGCATGAATGAAGGATTCGGCGCGCTTGCGAAGAAGGTGAACGGCGCGATCGCGAGTCCGTGGGCGCTCGTCGTGGCGCTCGTCCTCGTGATCGCGTACTTCGTATTCGGTCCGGCGCTCGGCTTCCCGCCGCAGCCGCTCGAGCTCGGCTTCCTCATCACGCTCTCGACCTTCGTGCTCGTGTTCCTCATCGAGCACGAGAGCTATCGCGACAACTCGGCCACGCAGGTGAAGCTCGATGAGATCATCGCCGCACTGAACGCCGATCGCTCGAAGATCGGGATCGAGGATCGGCCGCCGAAGGAGATCGACTCGGTGCGCGACGCGACGCGCGCGCGCGAGGGCGAGCGCAAGACCGGATAGGCTCGTCGCGTGGCCACACCCGTGACGGCGCCCATCGAGACGCCGGTCCAGTCCGTCCGCTTCGCCGCGCTTCAAGTCCCGGCGTTCCGGTGGTACTGGCTCACGAGCTGGATCTCGTCCACCGGCGACGGGATGGAGGACGTGATCCGCGCGGTCCTCGTCGTGCGGCTCGTCGGCGTCGCGGCCGCTCCCTTCTGGCTCGGGATGATGGTCTTCGCACACTGGGCACCGTTCACGCTGTTCTCGCTGTACGGTGGCGCCCTCGCGGACCGCTACGACAACCGCAAGGTGCAGATCGTCTCGCAGCTCTTGCTGATGGCTGCGGCGTTCGGCGTGGCAGCCGCGACGCTGATCGGGGTCGTGACGGTCTGGTGGCTCGTCGGCCTGCTGCTCGTTCATGGCTTCGCCGGCGCGATCGGAGGTCCGGCCCGGCAGACGCTGATCCATGCGCTCGTCGGCCCGGATCGCCTGCTCTCGGCGGTGAGCTTGAGTTCCACCGCCCGCCAGGTGTCGCAGATCGTCGGTCCAGCCGCGGCGGGATTCATGTATCTGCAGTTCGGTCCGGGCTGGGGCTTTGTGCTGAACGGCCTGACCTTCGTCCCGCTGCTCGTGTTCCTCATGTTCTTCATCCGGCTCGCGCCGAAGGCGAAGATCGCGCCGCAGCCCGTGCTCGATGCGCTGCGGGAAGGCGTCGCGTTCGTGCGCTCGCGGCCGCGGATCGGTGGCCTCATCGGCGTCGAGATGCTGCCGGTCATCTTCCTCGGGCACACGTTCAATACGCTGCTCGTGCTGTTCGCGACGGACTACCTGCACGCGGGCACGCTCGGCTACTCGTTCCTGCTCGTCGCGAGCGGCGCCGGCGCGCTCGCGGCGGCCGTGTGGATGGCGTACGCGCGCCAGCGCGGCGACCCGGCGCCGATCATCGTCGCGGCCGCGATCGTCGAGGTCTCCGCGATCTTCATCTTCGCGCTGTCGACGAGCTACGCGCTGTCGCTGCTGCTCATGGTCGCCATCGGAGCGGCCACGGTGCTCACCCAGTCCTTCAACAACACCGCCCTGCAGCTCTCGGCCCCGGATGCGATCCGCGGCCGGGTCATGGGCGCGTACAGCTTCGGGACGCAGGGGTTCCGGGTCCTGAACGGTCCGCTCCTCGGCGTTCTCGCGACGGTCCTGACGCCGCCGCTCGCCGTCGCGGGCTCGGCGCTCGTGGTGCTCGGCGGCCTCGGTGGGATCGTGGCGCTCGTGCCGCAGCTCCGGCGGCGGGATGGGCCGGCGGTCTAGCGGGTCCCGCTCGCGGCGCGCGCGCGGCGTCCCGCGGCGCGCAGGTTGAGGACGACCAGGACGAGGAGCATCGCGAGCAGCAGCCAGCCGACCTGATCGCGCTGCGGGTCGGCCAGGGCGACAGCCGCGATCCACGTCACGGCGAGGGCGACGACGATGCCGATCGCGAGCGAGCCGTCCTCGACGAGCAGGCCCCAGACGGCCCTCCAGACCCCGGTGAGGCTAGACATTCTTCGCCGCGACCTCGGCGCCGCCCGGAACGATGACCGCCAGCATCCGCACGGAGAGCCAGCTCGCGGCCAGGAACGCCGCGAGGATGACCGGGATCGAGAGCGCGTCGCCTGGCCACTGGGCGCCGAGACCCTCGGCGAACCAGAACACGCCGAACGCGGACAGGATCGCGCCGACCCCGAACTTCATCCAGTTCTCGGGGACCATCGTGAGCGGCTTGCGCAGCGCAACGCCGAGCGCGACGACGAGGATGCCGGCGGCGATCGCGCCCGCGATCGCGGCGTTGAGCGCCGCCGCGCCGCCTGCGCCGAACGCGATGACGATGAACGCGACCTCCGTGCCTTCGAGGAGCACGGCCTTGTACGCGACGATCGCGCCGATCCGGTCGAATCCGGTGCGCGTCAGGCCCTGGGCCCGGAGGTCCGCGACCTCCTTGAGGTAGATCCGCTCTTCGTCATGCACGGCCACGATGCCCGAGAAGCGCAGCACCGCCTTGCGCAGCCAGCGGAGCCCGAACAGCAGCAGGAGCGCGCCGACGAATGCCTTGAGCGCGTGCTCCGGCACGACGGTCACGATCGTGACCCCGAGGGCGGCGATGATGATCGCGAGGGTGACCGCGGCGGCGATCGTGCCGTACAGCGGCGCGCGCCATCCGCGGGTCACGCCGACCGCGAGGATGATCGTGGTCGCTTCGACGAACTCGACGGCGCTCGCGATGAACGCCGGCAGGGCCGAGACGGCGAGGGCACCGAGATCCACAGCTAACTCCCTACGGTGGTGGCTTCGAGTATCGCCCTTCGCGCCGGAACCTGGGGCACGGCGCGCATCAGCGCCGCGCCGAGGATCGCGAGCGCGCCCGCGGCGACGAACACCGGCGGGATGCCCGCGCGCTCGGCGACGATGGCCATCGGCGCGACCGCGAGGCCGCCAAGACCGATCGAGAGGCCGAGCATCAGACCGCTCACCATGCCGAGGCTCCCGGGCATGCTCTCCTGACCACGCACCGCGAGGACGACGAACGATCCGTTGAGCAGCATGCCGCTGATGGCCGTCGCCGCGACGAACGCCGGCCCGACGGCATCCTGCAACGCGAGCAGCACGCAGAACGGCGCGGCGCAGAGCAGGCTCGTCACGATCACCCGGTCGCGCCCGGCCCGGTCGGCGAGCCAGCCGCCGACGAGCCCGCCGACCGCGCCCGAGAGCAGGTAGAGCGTGAGCAGGCGCGATGCATCCACGATCGACGCGCCGCGGCTCACCGCGTAGACCGGGAGGAACGAGCTCATGAGAGCGGTCGCCCAGGCCCGCGTCGCCGACACGGAGATCAGCCCGGCGAGCATCCGGCGGTTCGTGCGCAGGATCGCGCGCAGCGGGAGCGCCGGTGCGGTCCGAGCGGGCAGGTGCGGCCCGATCCGCCAGACCAGCACCGCAAGCACCAGTGCGGGGATCGCGACGAGCCAGCTGCCGCCGAGCCCGATCGTCGCGATGATCACGCCGATGAGGAACGGACCGACCGGGAGGCCGAAGTTGCCCGCGCTGATGTAGACGCTCATCCAGCGGCCTCGCGAGCGGCCCGGCACGGAACCGGCCACGAGCGCCGCGCTCACCGGGTGGTAGAGCGCGGTGCCCATGCCGCCGACGAGCAGCGCGATCGCCACCACCGCGAGGCTCGGCGCGAGCCCGAGCGCCGCCGCGGCGACCCCCGACAGCGCGACGCCGGTCCAGGCCATCCAGCGCGTGCGACCGCCGCTGTCGGACATGTGGCCGAAGATCGGCTGGGTGAACGAGGAGGACGCCTGATAGAGGGTGACCAGGAGTCCCGCGAGCCCGAGGCCGATGCCGAGCTTGCCGAGGAGCAGCGGCAGGAGCGCCGGGAGCATGTACGCGTACGAGTCGTTCGTCAGGTGCGCGAGCGCCATGACCCCCACGGACGTCGCGCGGCCGCGGTCCTCGCTCATCGCGACGCGTAGGCGCGGTCGAGGAGATCCATCAGGTGCACCACCGGCACGCGGCTGCCCTCTCGGCGGAGCGCGGCCTCGATCTGCATCTGGCATCCGGGGTTGGCGGTGACGATCATCGCGGCGCCGCTGCGCACGATGTGCTGGGCCTTGCGGTGACCGAGGCGCGCGGCGAGCTCCGGCTGCGTCACGTTGTACGTGCCCGCGCTGCCGCAGCACCAGTCGGCCTCCGCGAGCGGGACGAGCACGAGCTCCGGGATCGCCGCGAGGAGCGCGCGCGGCTGCGCGCTGATCTTCTGGCCGTGGATGAGGTGGCACGGATCGTCGTACGCCGCGGTCGCGCGCACCGGGCCGGGCGGCTCCGCGAGGCCGACGGCCGCGAGATATTCGCTCGCGTCCTTCACGCGCGCCGAGAACCGCTCGCCGCGCTCGGCCCACTCGGGCTGATCCTTGAGCAGCCAGCCGTACTCCTTGAGGTTCGCTCCACAGCCGGCCGCGTTCACGATGAACGCGTCGACGGCGAGCGGCTCGAGGACCTCGATGTTCCGCTTCGCGAGGGCCCGCGCGTCGCCGCGCTCGCCGGCGTGCGCGTGCAGCGCCCCGCAGCACGTCTGCGCATCGGGGACGAGCACCTCGATGCCGTTACGCGCGAGCACGCGCGCGGTCGCGGCGTTCGTGTCGCTGAACGCGGCGCGCATGACGCAGCCGGTGAACAGCGCGACCGTGCCGCGCTTGGTCCCGATCGCCATGTAGCGCGCGGGCAGCGGTGCGCTCGTGGGTGCGCGCTCGGGGACGAGGTCGAGCAGCTCCGCAAGCTGGCCCATCCCGACCCGGCGCAGGACCGCTCGCGCGCCGAGGCGCTTCGAGAGGTGTCCGAACCGCGCGAAGAGCGCGAGCCGCGTCGGCGAGGTGATGAGCCCGCGAAATGCGACGCGCCGGAGCATGCCCTCCGCGAGTCCCGGCTTCCGCGCGGCGACCACCTGCGATCGCGCGGCCTCCATGAGCTTCCCGAACGACACGCCCGACGGGCACGCCGTCTCGCAGGCGCGGCAGTCGAGGCACTTGGCCATGTGGTCGGCGAACGCGGCGCTGTCGGCGTCGAGCCGCCCGTCATGGACGTTCTTCATGAGCCGGATGCGCCCCCGCGGCGAGTCCATCTCGACCCCGAGCTCCGCGAACGTCGGGCACGTCGGGAGGCACAGACCGCAATGCACGCAGCGCGAGATGAGCTCCGGGAGCGGCGCGTCGGCATTCGGGAAGCCGATCGGACGGATCATCCGACGACGGTCCGCGCGGGCTCGAGGATGCCGCGCGGGTCGAACGCGTCCTTGAGCCGGCGCATCAGGAACGCTCCGCCGGGCTCCGGCCGGTCCGCACCCGCGTGATCGGGATCGGCCGTTCGTTCCATCCGCGCGCTCCCGCCGAGGACCCGCGCGCTCGCGAGCAGCGCGTCCGCCGCCGCGCGCGCGCCGGTCTCCTCCGGGAGGTGCAGATGGACGATGCCGCTCGCCGCATCGGCGACGAGGTGGGTCCCAGGATCCGCCCGGACCGCGGCTTCGGCGAACGCGACCTGGGTCGCGAGCGGGAGCGACGCGCGGAGCACGGCGCCGCCGGTCGAGCGGTCGAGGATCTCACGCAGCGGCTCGAGGGCGCTCTCCGGATCGGTGATCGGCTCGACCGAGCCGCCGCGCGCGGCCGCGACCCGTCCGAGCTCGGCCATCGCGCGCTCGACCGGTGCGGCCTCGCCCGCCGCGGCGATCACGAGCCGCCACGATCCGTCGCCGCTCCGCTCGACGACCACGGCCGTCGGCCGAAGCGAGGTACGCACGAGGGCGTCGGCCGCGCCGAACGCGTTCGCCCCGCCGGCGAATGTCGCGCTCGCGGCCTTCGCCACCGGTGGCAGCGGCAGGATCTTGAACGTCGCCTCGACCACGA
>DATCQC010000147.1:0-6965 GCA_036569685.1 Candidatus Limnocylindria bacterium
TCGCGCTCGCCGTCGTGCTCGTCTTCTTCGTCGTGTTCTTCAACGCGTTCCAGGGTGTGCGGGAAGTCGATCGGGACCTCCTCGCCAACGCCCGCATCCTTGGCGCGAGCCAGGGCCAGCTCTCGCGACACGTCATCCTGCCGTCCGCGCTGTCGTGGATCCTCACGAGCCTCCACACCAGCTTCGGGTTTGCCCTCGTCGGGGCGATCGTCGGCGAATACCTCGGTGCGAGAAAGGGCATCGGCTTAATGATCGCGACGGCCCAGGGAACGTTCAACGCGAACGGCGTCTTCGCCGCAATGGTCATCCTCGCGATCATCGCGATCATCGCGGAAGCCCTCATCGTGCGGCTCGAGAATTTCCTCATCAAGTGGCGTCCAAACGCGATCAACTACCCCGTGGCCATGTAGCGCACAAAATAGGAGGAGGACATATGCGGTTCCGGATCCCGACTCTCGCGATCATCGCGATGCTGATCATCTCGGCCTGCGGTGGGACGGCCACCCCCGGCGCGCCGGCGGCATCATCGTCAGGAGGCGCCGCCACCCCGGCGCCGGCGAAGGTGTCGATCATGGTCGGTGGGCTCAACAAGCAGATCTACCTGCCGAACATGCTGACGCAAGCGCTCGGCTACTTCGCCGAGCAGAACCTCACGGTCGACCTGATCGACGAGCCGTCCGGCAAGGACACCACCGTCGAGGTCGTGGCGGGCAACGTCGACTTCGGATCCGGCTCGTATGACCACACCATCGACATCGCCGCCGCCGGCAAGTCGATCACGATGGTCGCGCTGCTTCTGCAGGAGCCAGGCGAGTTCGTCATGGTCTCGGCACAGAAGGCCGCGACGATCAAGTCCCCGAAGGACTGGAAGGGCGCGAACGCCGGCGTCACCTCGATCGGCTCAGGCACCCACACGCTCATGCGCGTGATGGCGATCAAAGCCGGCCTCGCCCTTGCCGACGTGAACTATGTTGCGGCCGGAGCGGGGGACACGTTCATCGCCGCGATGAAGCAGGGCAAGATCGACGTCGGTGTTACGACGCAGCCGACAGTGCTCCGCATGCAGAAGACCGGCGACGGCCAGCTGCTCGTCGACCTGTCCAAGCCGGACACCACGCGCGCCGCGCTCGGCGGCGACTATCCCTTCATCTCGATCTTTGCGCGCGCCGACTACATCTCGGCGCACAAAGACATCACCCAGCGCGTCGTCAACGCGTACGTGAAGACACTCAAGTGGATCGGCTCGCACACACCGCTCGAGATCGCCGAGAAGCTCCCGGCCGACTACTACGGCGGCGACAAGGACGGGTACGTCCAGAGCGCTCAAGGACAGCATGGGCATGTTCAGCCCCGACGGGAAGATGACCAAGGGCGCGCCCGAGTTCGAGCTCGGTCTGCTCAAGCAGTTCAACGACAACGTCATCAAGAACCCGAACATCGACCTCTCGAAGACCTACACCGACGAGTTCGTCAACGCAGCGAAATAGGAGTGGGTCGAGGAGGGCCGGCCACGGACGGCCGGCGCTCCTCGGCATCCTCGTCCCGTTCACCGAATCGGCCATCGATTCCGACGTCGGAGCGTCGCAGCGCCGCGCGGCCGATCTGTACCTGAAGCTGAAGGGCGGCGTGCTGGCGGGGCGGGCGGTGCAGCTCGTCTACAACGACGAGTCGGCGCTCGATCCATCGGTCAACAAGACCCGGATCCAGCAGTTCCTGCTGCAGGATCACGTCGAGCTGCTCCTCGGCGGGGTGGGGACGGCCGCCGCGTACCTGCTGCGCGACACCGCCGAGGCCTCGAAGCTGGTCTACATCGACACGAATGCCCCCGCGAACGCCCTGACTCGTGCGACCCCGGGGTGCACGCCGAGCTGCAAGAGCACGTTCGTCTTCCGTAGTGCTCCCTCGTCGTGGCAGCTGAGCGAGCCGCTCGGCGAATGGGAATCCAAGAACGCGCGGAAGGACTTCTTCGTCGTGACCGGGGACGATGCGTTCGGTACCGAGTCGGCGGCGGCGTTCGTCGAGGGCCTGGCGAAGAACGGCGGCAAGGCGTCCGGGCGGACCACCGTACCCGCGAAGAGCGGCGCCGACTGGGCGAAGGTCATCGCGGCGGTGAAGGCCCAACCGACGAAGAACGTCTTCGCCGCGTTCGTCACGGACGACGCCGAGGGGTTCCTCGGCGCCTGGGATTCCGGCGGGATGCGCGCCGCCGGATTCACGCTGGCCGGTCCCGGTCCGTTGACCGACCAGCAGGTCCTGGCCGCGACGAAGCAGGCAGCGATCGGCGTGACGACGTCGTTCCCGTGGTCGAGCGAGCTCGACAATGCCGAGAACAAGACGTTCAACGACGATTTCAAGAAGGCCTACAAGGACGACACGACCGGGCAGCCACTCGCGCCGGACGGATACGCCTCGCTCATGTGGACGGCGATGCGAGCGCTAGGGACCGCGCTCACGACGACGAAGGGTGCGACCCACGACACTGCCGCGCTCATCGCAGCGCTCGAGAAAGCGTCGTTCACCGGGCCGGGCGGGGATGTGATCTTCGACCCTGCGACGCACGCCGCGGTGCAGAACATCTACATCCGTGAGGTGCGCGCGTCGGGCGCCGAGCTCGTGAACGCGGTGGTCGACACGATCGCAAGCGTGAAGGACCCGGCGCAGTAGGCTAGGCCGCAAGCACATGCGTTCGCATCGCGTCCTTCCGCCGCTGCGCACTGTCCCGTCACTGTCGCTGCGCTGGTTGAAGCCGCTTTCCGTCTCGTCCCAGCTGCTGCTCCTGCAGGTCGCGATCGTCGCCGCGACCGTGGTCATCGGCGCCCTCGCGTCGTATGCGCTGGTGTCCTCACAGATCGATGACCAATACAAGCAACGCGCCCTCGCGATCGCGTACGCGGTCGCCGCGACGCCCGACATCGTCGAGGCGATGAGCGACGCGGAGCCATCCAAGATCATCCAGCCGATCGCTGAGGCGATCCGCCGTTCCGTCGGCGCGGACTTCGTCGTCGTCGCGAACAAGGACGGCATCCGCTACTCCCATCCGAACCCCGAGAACATCGGGAAGCGCGTGTCCACGGACCCGAACCAGACGCTGGCGGGCGACGTGTACGTCGGCTATCAGGAAGGGACTCTCGGCCGATCGCTCCGCGCCAAGGTGCCGATCACCAGCGGTGGCGACGTCATCGGGATCGTGTCGGTGGGCTTCCTCGATACCCAGCTCGCCCAGAAGCTCGCGCAGGCGCTCCCGACGATGACCCTGACCGTGCTCCTCGCGCTGGCCCTCGGGATCGCCGGATCGCTGATCCTGGCCCGGCGAATCGATCGCCAGACGTTCGGGCTCGGCCCGCGCGAGATCACCGGGCTCCTCGAGCAGCGCGACGCGATGCTGCACGGCATCCGCGAGGGCGTGCTCGCCCTGGACACCGGAGGTCGGGTCGCGCTGGCGAACGACGAGGCGCTGCGCCTGCTCGGCCTGCCTGCGTCGATCGCAGGACGCTCGCTCCGGGACCACGTCCCGGACGGGCGCGTTCGTGACGTGCTCGAGGGGAGCGGATCGGGTCTCGACCAGGTCGTGCTCGCCGGAGATCGCACGCTGGTCGTCAACCGAAGGCCGGTGACGATCCGCGGCTCCGACGTCGGCGCGGTGGTCACTCTGCGCGATCGCACCGAGCTCGAGGCCGTGCTTCGCGAGCTCGACACCGCCCGGGATCTCGCGCAGGCGCTTCGCGCTCAGGCGCACGAGTTCTCGAACAAGCTGCACGTCGTCGGTGGCCTGATCGAGCTCGGCCGGCTCGACGAGGCGATCCGTTTCGTGGCCGAGACCTCCCTCGTCCATCAGGAGCTCGTCGACCTCGTGCAGGAGCGCATCGCCGATCCGGCGCTCGCCGCGCTGCTGCTCGCCAAGGCCGCGCTCGCGTCGGAACGGCGCGTCGAGTTCAGGCTCGCGACCGATGCGCTACTGCCCGCGCAGGTCACGGACGTGCGCGACCTCATCACGGTCGTCGGCAACCTCGTGGACAACGCGATCGACGCTGCGTCGGGCGCGCCGGAGGCGTGGGTCGAGGTGAGCCTGCATGCCGATCCGGGCGGCACCGCGGTGCGCGTGCGCGACTCCGGGCCGGGCATCGACGCGCACGTCGTCGACGAGATCTTCCGCGAGGGTTACACGACCAAGGGCGGGGGCGCGCACTACGGGATCGGGCTCGCGCTCGTCCGCCAGGTCGCGCAGCGGAGTGGTGGCTGGGTACGCGTCGCGAACGACGGTGGCGCCATCTTCACCGCGCTCATCCCCGCGCCGGCTCGATGAGCGCGCCCGCCGCACCGGCGGCGATCCGCACCCTGATCGTGGAGGACGACTTCCGCGTCGCCGAGATCCACCGTGGCTTCCTCGAGCGGCTCGCGTCCTTCTCCGTCGTCGGTATCGCCCACACCGCGCAGGACGCGCTCGAGCGCGCGGAGCGCGACCGCCCCGACCTCGTCCTCCTCGACATCTACCTGCCTGACCGATCCGGCCTCGAGGTGTTGCGTGAGCTCCACGCGACCGGCCGGCCGCCCGTCGATGTGATCGCGATCACCGCCGCGAACGACGTGGAGACCCTGCGTTCGGCGCTTCAGGGCGGCGTCGTCCACTACCTCGTCAAGCCGTTCCAGTTCAACGCGTTCCGCGAGAAGCTCGAGAGCTATGCGGCGCTGCGATCGCGCCTCGGTCAGGTGCGCGAGGTCGATCAGCAGGAGATCGACGAGCTTTACGCGACCCTGCGCTCCAGCTCGGGACCCGAGCTGCCCAAGGGGCTGTCGCCGGCGACCCTGGCGCTGGTCGCCCGCACGCTGCGGGGCAGCGCCGGCGATCTCTCGGCCGAGGACGTGGCCCTGCGTACCGGCGTCAGCAGGGTGACCTCTCGCCGGTATCTCGATCGGCTTGCCCGGTCGGGGCTCGTCGCCGTGACCATGCGCTACGGCAAGGCCGGGCGTCCAGAGCATCGATATCGCTGGGCGGACGCGGTGACCGCCGGCGGCGCCTAGCGGCTCCGACTTGCCGAATTGGTAAGTCGCAACTAACGTATCGCCATGATGGACGAAGCGCTCCGGGCGATCGCGGAGCCTCGACGGCGCGAGATCCTGCGCCTGGTCTGGCACGGCGAACGGACCGTGGGCGACATCGCCTCGCACTTCGACGTCACCCGTCCGGCGATCTCGCAGCACCTGCGCATCCTCGCGGATGCGGGGCTCGTGACGCTCCGGCGCGACGGGAGGCGCAGCATCTACCGCGCACGCCGGGCCGCCGTGCAGGAACTTCGCGCCTACCTGACCGCGTTCTGGGACGTGGAGCTCGCCGGGTTGAAGGCCGCGGCGGAGCGCGCCGAGCGGGAGAAGAGGAGCCATGAGCATCGACGTCGACGTCATTGAGCGCGTGATCGACATCGCGGCTTCGCCCGAGACGGTGTTCACGCTCCTGACCGACCCAGTGGAGTACGTGAAGCGGAAAGGCCGTGCCGCGGAGCTGGACCCTCGCGCGGGAGGTGCCTTCCACGTCTCGTTCAAGGATGCCGCGGTGCGCGGCGAGTACCTCGAGGTCGTCCCGAACCGCCGGGTCGTGTTCACCTGGGGCTGGGAGGCGCCGGGCGCCGTCGTCGGTCCGGGCGGCTCGACCGTGGAGATCGATCTCGAGCCGCGCGGAGACGGCACCCGCCTGCACCTCGTGCATCGCGGCCTGCCCGCGGCGGAGCTCGCGAGCCACACCGAGGGCTGGGACTACTTCCTGCCCCGGCTTACGACGATCGCAGAGGGGAGGGTCCTGCCAACAGAGGTCTAGCGAAGCGGCAAGGTAGAAGGAGTATTCAAATGGGCGATCCGGTCACCAATTGGGAGATCAACAGCGCGGATCCCGCGAAGGCGCGGAAGTTCTACGCGGACGTGCTCGGCTGGAAGATGAACTTCATGCCCGAGAACAACTACACGTTCGTCGACACCGACTCGGGCGGCAAAGGGATCGGCGGCGGGATCGGGCCGCTGCGCGGGCCGAAGGCCTTCGTCACGTTCTACGTCGTGGTGAAGGATCCCGACGCGACGCTCAAGAAAGCGACCGCGGCCGGCGCCACGGTGGTGTTCCCGGCGACGAAGGTCGGTCCGACCACGACGATCGCGCTGTTCGCCGATCCTGACGGGAATGTGATCGGGCTCACCGACGGGAAGTAATAGCCTGAGGGGTAGTGGTCTCGCCTGAGCAGTTCCCCGATCCAGTCATCGACGCAGCGCCCGCGAGCGGCGAGCAGGTCGCCGTCCTCGCGGGCGGCTGTTTCTGGTGCGTCGAGGCCGTCTACCTGCAGCTCGACGGCGTACGGTCGGTGAAGTCCGGCTACGCCGGCGGCACCGCCGAGACCGCGGACTACGAAACGGTCTGCACCGGCCGCACCGGGCACGCCGAGGCCGTCGAGATCCGCTACGACCCGGCCAAGCTCAGCTACGGCAAGCTCCTGAAAGTGTTCTTCTCGATCGCTCACGATCCGACGACGCGCGACCGCCAGGGTGCCGACGTCGGTCGGCAGTACCGTTCGGCGATCTTCTACGCGGACGACGAGCAGAAGCGAGTCGCCGACGCGTACATCACGCAGCTCGGCTCAGCGAAGGTCTTCGACCATCCGATCGTGACCGAGGTGGTCCCGCTCGAGCGGTTCTACGAGGCCGAGGCCTACCACCAGAACTACGCCGCGCGGAATCCCGGCCAGCCGTACATCGCGTACACCGCGGCACCGAAGGTGAAGAAGGTCCGCCAGTACTACGCGGACCAGGTCAAGACGAGCTAGCGGAACAGCGTCACGCGACCGGCCCGCGCTAGAAGCCGAGAGCCTCCCGGACCATGACGACCGTGGTCCGGCCGGGCCGCGGGTCGCGGTTCACGATGAGGATGTAGCTCACGTAGCTGTCCATCCCCAGCGCCCCGCGCAGCCGCTCGCTCTCGAGCTCGAGCG
>DATCQC010000148.1:0-8314 GCA_036569685.1 Candidatus Limnocylindria bacterium
TTCGCGTAGTTCTCGAGCGCCAAGTAGTACTTGGTATGCCGTTTGGCCGCGGCGAGGATCTTCTCGTGGTCCAGGCCGACGACCGCGGCCTGCTCCACCGCGAGCAGCGGCTCGGCACCGAGCGCCTCGCGGGCGACGGCGGTGTGCTCCACCGGCACGAAGTACGGGTGCGCGCCCAGCGAACGCTCCGCCGCGAGGCGCAGCATCTGCGGGCCCAGCGCCGCCAGCACCCGGGGAGCGGGCGGCTCGTCGCGATTCGGGCCGACGAACGGCGCCGCGTCCATCGCGTCGAGGTACGCGCGCATGTGCTCCAGCGGCTTCCGGTAGGTGCCGCCCCGGATCGCGACGCTCGGCTTGTGGCTCACGCCGAGGCCCAGCAGGAACCGGTCGGGATAGGCCTCGCTGAGCGTCTTGGCGCCGTTCGCCATCGCGACCGGATCGCGGGCCCAGATGTTCGCGATGCCGGACGCGACGATCAGGGTCTTCGTGGCCGCAAGGAGGATGCCCGCGTGGGCGAAGACCTCTTTGCTGCCCAGCGACTCCTGGATCCACAGGGTCTTGAAGCCCAGCGATTCGACCTCGTTCGCGAACCTCCGCGCGTCCGCCGCGGTCATGCGCTCGGGGTCCGCGGACCACACGCCGACGGTGCCCAGCTGCGTTGCGGTCTCGCGTGCGGTCTTCATCCGATGCGCGCATTCTCCCATCCATCAAGCCGTTCCGCTTCGCGATCACCGCCACGCGCGCCGAGTCCGGTGACGCCTGGCGCGCGAAGGCGCGCCGGATCGAGGAGCTGGGCTACGACACGCTCCTGATCACCGACCACATCACGCAGCAGCTCGCCCCGATCCCGGCCATGGCCGCGGCGCTCGAGGCGACGAACCGGCTCCGCGTCGGGAGCTACGTGTTCGCGAACGACTACCGCAATCCGGTGATGCTCGCGAAGGAGATCGCGACGCTCGACGTCCTGTCGGGCGGCCGCGTCGAGTTCGGTCTCGGCGCGGGCTGGTACCAGCGCGACTACGACATGCTCGGGCTCCCGTACGACCCGCCCGGGAAACGCGTCTCGCGGATGATCGAAGCGGTCCGGCTCATCGACCGGCTCTTTGCCGAGGACTCGGTCGACGCGAGCGGCGCGTTCTACACGGTCCACGGCGCCAAGGTGCTGCCGAAGCCCATTCAGCGGCCGCGGCCGCCGCTCATGATCGGCGCGGGCGGCCCGCGGATGCTGCGTTTCGCCGCCTTACACGCCGACATCGTCGCGCTCAACCCACAATTCGACGCGAACGCCCAGCCCGTCGTCTCCGACCTCACGCGTGGCGAGACGGAGCGCAAGCTCGCGCGCCTGCGCGCGGAGGCCGGCGCGCGCCTCGAGCGCGTGGAGCTGAACATCTTCATCGTCGACGCGGGCGTCACCGACGAGCCGCGCTCGCTGTTCGACGCGCTGGCCACACGACTCAAGGGTGCGGCCGCGCAGGTGGTCGATTCGCCGTTCTTCCTCTACGGGTCGCACGCCGATCTGAAGCAGCAGCTGCTCGCGCGCCGCGAGCGCCTCGGGATCACGTACTTCGGGCTGCCCGAGAAGGCGATGGAGCCGTTCGCGCCCCTGGTGCGGGAGCTGCGCGGGATCTAGGCCAAAGTCAGGGGCTCGCGCTGGGCGGCGTCGTGAGCCGCGGCGAGGGCGTGACCGTCGGCGCCGCGGTCGTCGGTGCGGGTGTCGGGGTGGGTGCGGCGGTCGTGGGCGCGACCGTCGGGGCCGTCGTCGCGGGCGCGACCGTCGGGGCCGTCGTCGCGGGCGCTACGGTGAACGAGATCGACGGCAGTGCCGACGGACTGACGGTCGGCGACGGGCCGGCGGTCTCGGCTGCGGGACGCGTGAGCAGGATGAGCAGGCCGAAGGCGATCAACGCGATCACCGCGGCGGCGAGGAACGCGGCGTCCTGGACCCTAGATCCCGTAGCGCTCGGGCTTCCAGCGAAGCTGCAGCGCGCTCGGCGGGGCCATGTAGCCGAGGAGCGCCGACGACGCGACCACGGCGGGACTCGCGAGGTAGCCCTCGCCGCCGACGCCCATGCGGTTCTGCCAGTTGCGGTTGAACGAGGTGATCGCGCGCTGGCCCTGCTCGAGCGCGTCGTCGCCCTGGCCGAAGCACGGACCGCACCAGCTCATGCCGGATCTGCGCGCCGACGGAGCGCAGGACGTCGCCGACGGACTCGCGCCCCGAGCCGCTGATCGGGCCGCTCGATCGCGTCCTTCACCGAGCCCGAGCCCGGGAACACGACGAAATCCGTGGCGGCCTTCGTGTGGCCCGCGTCGCGTGCGTCGCGGACCACGAGCGCGGCCTGGAGGAGATCGTCGTAGCTCCCGTTCGTGCACGATCCGATGTACGCCTTGTCGAACGTGAGATGCTCCGATGCGACCTCGTCCGCGGCGAACGCGTTCCCGGGCGAGTACGGCTTCGCGATCATCGGGACGACCTCGGAGAGGTCGAGCGATTCGTCGATCTCGTAGTGCGCGTCCTTCCCGCCTCGAACGAGCGGGTACGGGAGCCCGATGCCCATCTTTTGGTACCACGCCGCGGTGATGTCGTCCGCGGCGAAGATCCCGTTCTGGGCCTCGCCCTCGGCCATCATGTTCGCGATCGTGTTGCGGTAAGCGATCGGCAGCTGCATCTTCTCGTCGACGAACTCGACGGACATCCCCTGCGACTGCGCGGTGCCCCAGCGTTCCAGGAGCTTGAGCACGATGTCCTTCCCGCTCACCCAGGGCTGCAGCGTGCCGGTGAACACGACGCGTCGCGCCTTCGACAGCGTCGTGAACACGTAGCCGGTGGCCCAGCCGAACCCGAGGGTCGTCGATCCGACGCCGATGCCGACGGCGCCGTACGCGCCGTACGCGCGGCTGTGCGAGTCGGCACCCGCGACGAACGAGCCCGGATGCACGAGGCCCTGCTCCGGGAAGTAGAAGTGGAAGATCCCGTCGCCCGGTGTCGCGTAGTAGGGCTTCGTGATCCCGAACTTCTCGGCGAACGCCTTCCCGATCGCGGTCTGCTTGTCATCGGCCTCTTTGCGCGTGAACACGAAGTGATCGTTCGCGACCGCGATCTGGCGCGGATAGATGGTGTCGCCGCCGGTGATCTGGTTGAACGTGTGGATCGAGAACGGGGCGGTGCCGTCCGACGCGGGCAGGAGATCCGCGTACACGCGGAGCGTCGCGCCGGGCTGGACGTCGGCGTCCTTGTCCACGCGGTGTGCCCACACGATGCGCTCGGTCGTCGTCATTCCGCGGGCCGTCTCGTCGTCCGGCCACTCGATCCGCGGCGGTCGCTTCACGGACTCGGCGAATTCGCGCCGGCCGATGGTGAAGATGCCGCCGGACCGGCGGATCTCATCCTCCTTCGCTGTGAGCGGCAGCGGGTCGTAGGTCCTGTGCTGCGTCTCGTTCACGAGGCGACGGGTCGATGGCTCGTAGCTGAAGGTGTCGCCGTCCTGCGCGTCCTCGACCGCATCGGGAGCCTGCACGACCTCGAGCCCGAGGTTGAACGAGTTACGGCGGAAGATGTCGCCCATGTTGTTGCCGCACACGATCACCATCTCGAGCCCGGCCTCCTCGGCCACGGCCTTCAGGCCGGCGGGGCTCATCTCGCGCGAGCTCCCGATGGCGAAGCGGTCGCCCGCGATGACGAACGTCTCGCCGGCGTGCACGCGCGTGCGGAAGTCGGGCATCAGGAAGCGGAACGAGCCGGCCTTCCAGCGCTCATCCAGCGTGTCGAGACTTTCTGAGATGCAGTCCTTCGCGGGAGTGATCTGGTCGGTGTCGATCGCATCGAGCTTCTTTCCGGGGCGGCGCCCGGAGCGGTCCCAGAAGATGAGCGCCTTCCCGCGGATCGTGTCCTCCGCGCGTGCGGCCTCGGGCGCAACGATCCGGCGCTCGATGTCCGCTGCGTTGACGCCGGGAAGGAGCTTCGCGGGCAGGGTGCGATGCCGCACGTCGGTCACTGTGTTCAGTCTAGGCGGGCGAGGGTGTCGAGCTCCTCCTCGGTGAGCAGGCGGTCGGACGCTTTCGCCGCGGTCATGATCCGGTCGATGCGCGCGCGGCTCGCGTCGATCCCGCGCTGCTCGAGCCAGAACACGACATTGGATTCGCCGCTCATCGGGCCGACCTCGATGCGTTGCTCGCGACCGACGATCGAGGCCGGGACGCCGCTGTACACACGATCCGCGAGCGCCCGGTCGCCCTTGCGCAGGGCCTTCACGACGGCGGCCGCGTGCACGCCCGTCCCGGTGCGGAACGCATCGGCCCCGAGTGCCGGGTAGTTCGGCGGCAGCGTCGCGCCGCAGTGCTCGACGACGAGGGCGGTGTATTCGACGAGCGGCTCGAGGTCGGTCGCGATGAGGTCCGCGAGGCGCAGGTTCACGAGCAGCTGGTCCATCGCCGTGTTGCCGACGCGCTCGCCGATGCCGAGGGCCGTCCCGTGGACCCGGTCCGCGATCGCCGTCGCGGCGAGCGCGTTGATCGTTCCGAGCCCGCGATCGTTGTGCCCGTGGTAGTCGAGCTTCACGTCGCGCCCCTTGATGACCTCCGAACGGATGAACGTGAGCAGGTTGCGCACCCCTTCGGGCGTCGCGTGGCCGACGGTGTCGGAGGCGCAGATCCGTCGGGCCCCGGCCGCGATCGCCGTCTCGTACAAGGTGATCAGGGTCTCGGGATCCGCGCGAGTGGTGTCCTCGGTGACGAACATGACCGGCAGGCCGTTCTTGACGGCGAGGCTGACCGAGTCCTCGACCTGCTTGCGCATCGTGTCGATCGACCAGCTCTCGGCGACGCGGCGGATCGGGCTCGAGCCGATGAACGCGCAGGTCTCGATCGCGACGCCGGATTCGACGGCCGCCTCGATCGCGCCGTTGATGTCGACCGGATGCGTGCGGCAGGCGACGTTCGGGGTGATCCGCAGCTTCGTGGTCTCCTTCGCGAGCGCGACGATCGCCGCGCGCGCCTGCGCAGACGCGCCGGGCAGGCCGATGTCCGCGCTGTCGATCCCGAGCTCGTCCATGAGGTGGAGGAGCCGGATCTTCACCTCGAGCGGCGGGTTGCGGACCGACGGACCCTGCAGCCCGTCGCGCAAGGTCTCGTCGTCGAGCTCGACCGACCGGTAATCGGCGCGCGCCGCGCGCCCGTCGCGGTTCCAGTCGTAGACGAGCTCGTCGAGCTCGCTCACTTCGTGGGCACCGCGGACGGGCGCGCTACAACGACGCGGCCGTTCTCATATGCCAGCAGCGCGATGTCGCGCGGGTCGACGCCGGTGTGGCGCGAGGGGCTGAAGGCGTACGTCGTGGCGATGCCCGCGAATGTACCGCCCTCGATCCGCGACCGCGACCGCTCCGCATCTCCGGACGCATCGGCGCTCGCGGCGAGCAACGCCACCGCATCGGTCGCGGTCGCGGCCTGCGTCCCGAGCCCCGCCGCAGCCGGACGGCGCAGGCCGGGCCACCGCACGCACGGCGCCGATTCGCCCAAGCGCCCGGCATCGTTGGCGTCGGCGAGGTAGGAGAGGAACACGAGGACCGTGGTCGTCGTGTCCGCGGTGGGAACGATCCGCACCGGATCGAGGTAGCTCGTGGCCGGCCCCGCGAAGTACACACCGGACCCCGTGCTCGCGAAGGGCTTGAAGCGCTGCGCGAAGGTGTCGCGTTGATCTGGCGCCGCGCTCATCACGAACGGCAATGGCCGGCCGTCCGCGCGGAAGACCGCCTCGAGCGCCAGCTCCTCGCGGCCCGCGGGCAGCGTGCCGTTCGTGACGATGATCGACGGCGTCGCGCGCGTCGGCAGCGCGTCGACGAGGACGCGGGCGATCGCGTCCGGCGTCGGCGCGAGGCCGAAGATCCAACGTGCCGCGGGACCTGTCGGCTCCGCGATCGGCAGCGTGAACAGTACCGGCCGGCCGACGAGCGCGATCGCGCTCGCGAGGGCGTCGTCGAGGGTCGCCGGCACGCCGACGATGAACGCGTCGGTGTCCTGGGCGTCCGCGGCGCGCTTCAGCTCGAGGAGCAGCTTCGCGTCGCTGCCTGCCACATCGATGATCCGCAGCTTGACCCGCGGGGTGCTCCGCTGGGCGTCCACGAACTGCTGCATCGCGTTCCGCTGGGCGTCGCCGCGAGGGCCGCGGCTTCCCGAAAGGTCGAGGAGTGCCGTGACCGAGTAAGTGCCGGGCTCGCGTGTCGGCGGCGGCGTGGATGAGGTCGACGAGGATGGTGCCGCGGTGCACGCCGCGAGCAACAGGGCGAGAGTGACGAGCGTCGCGCGCCTCACCTGGGGCTAGGCGCGGGTGCCGCCCGGGATGCCTTCCTTCGCGTACACGTGCTCGAGGAGATCCTCGGCCCGCGGATCCGGAGCGGCCTCGGCCTCGTCGATCGAGCGCTCGATCTCGGCCGCGATCTCGGCCCGCATCGCGTCGAGGGCAGGCTGCTCGACGCCCTGCGCGATGAGGTAGTCCCGGCCCTTGTCGACCGGGTCCTTCGCCTGCCACTCCTTCAAGAGATCCTTGGAGCGGTAGCGCGAATCATCGTCGTCGGAGCTGTGGGGCTGGTAGCGGTAGCACTTGACCTCGACGATGCTCGGCCCGCCGCCGCGACGGGCATGGTCGGCGGCCTCCTTCGTCTTCGCGTACACGTCGAGGACGTCGGTGCCGTCCGCGATGAGCCCGGGGATCCCATAGCCGGCGGCGCGATCGGCGACGTTCGGCACGCTCATCTGCTTGGACGTCGGCGTGGAGATCGCGAACAGGTTGTTCTCGATCACGAACACGACCGGCAGCTTGTGGATCGCCGCGAAGTTGACGGCCTCGTGGAAGTCGCCGGGGCTCGTCGCGCCGTCGCCGCCGTACGTGAAGACGACCCGGTCCTCCTTGCGGATCTTGATCGCGAGCGCGATGCCGGCGGCCTGCGGGAACTGCGTCGCGATGCAGACCGAGCCGGTCACGATGTTCGCCTCGGGCGAGCTGAACTGGTTCACGACCTGCCGGCCGGCCGAATTCGGATCGGTGGCCTTCGCGAACACGCCGAGGAACTGGTCCTTCGCGGTCTGCCCGAGGACGAGCGCAACGCCCACGTCGCGGTAGTACGGGTGGACCCAGTCGTGGCCGCGCTTGATGACCCACGCGGACCCGACCTCGGCGGCCTCGTGGCCGTCGGCGACGCCGACGAACGCCGCGCGGCCCATCCGGTTCATCTGCATCATCCGCTCGCCGAGCATCCGCACCAGCAGCATCGCGCGGTACATGCCCTTCGCGTCCTCGAGCGTGAGCCCGAGCGCTTCGTGCCGTGGCAGCGGCTGCGCCTTGTTTTGACTGGTCTTGATCGCCATCAGCGTGATGCTACCGACCGGCGGGTCACGGTGGCGACGAGCAGCAGCCCCTCGCCGACCTCGACGCTGCCGCGACGCAGGGTGAGCTCGTTGCTCACGCCGCGCGTGGATCCGCGGACGAGGTCCTCGTGACGAAGGGGGTACCGGAGGCCGTCGGTCGCGACGCCGCGCGCGACCTCCGACAGCGGCTCGAGCGTCACCCAATCGCCCGGCGCGCCGTCGAGCTCGAGGATGCCCGGGCCGAGGAGCGACCTGAAGGTGGCGTGCTCGGTCACGAGCGCGACGTCGATCGCCGCAAAGTCCTCGTGCGCGAGGAGCATGAGGTTGCCCAGCATGTGATCGAGCCGAGCGCCGCCGAACGCGCCGACGACGACGATCTCGTCCGCGCCGCGCTTGACCGCCGCGTCGAGCGCCAGCTCGCCGTCGGTCTCCGCTTTTTCCGTCGGGTGGCGCTCGAGCAAGGTACCGGCTCGCTCGAGCTCGCGCAGCGCGTCGTCCGGGAGCGCGTCCATGTCGCCGACGACGAGGTCCGGGCGGCGTCCGCCCTTCGGGAGGCGCTTCGCGCCCCCGTCGGCCGCGATGACGAGGTCGGCGCTCTTGGCGAGGCCCGCGAGCCACGCGTCGCTGCCAAGTGGATCGCCATCGAGCACCACGAGCGCGCGCATCGCGTCAGCCTATGCGTCCCCGAACACGTGACGGTCCTGCGGGCCGGGGCTATCCTTGCTCCTGCGCGATGGGTCCCGCCGGGACGCGGACGGCGTCCGAACCGCCCGCTCAGGGCTGATGGTCCCTAGTGGCGGTCCGCGGTGCGCGGATCGACCTAGGGACCGGAACCGACCGGTGGAGGGCCGATGCTCCAGCACCTCATCGCCGACAACATCTGGTTCGTTGCCGCGGCGTGGATGGGGCTCGCGCTCGCGGCCAGCCTCGTCTCGACCCGTCTCGGGATCTCGGT
>DATCQC010000149.1:0-3622 GCA_036569685.1 Candidatus Limnocylindria bacterium
GAAACGAGCCGATCGAGATCCGCTGGCGTGCCCTCGCGGACGGAGAGCCCGGCGATCACGCGATGAGTCTAGGCGCGGTCAGGCGATGAGTTTGAATCGGCGCGCGAGCGGCGCCAGCGATCTTCCGACGACGAACACGAGCAGCACCGCGACCAGGAGCAGCGTGATGAGCAGCTGCGATTCCGGGAACCGCGGGTGCAGGAAGAGGTCGCCTCCGCTCGCCAGGTCGACGGCGATGATCAACGGGACCGCGATGGCCGTCGCGACGAGCGCCCGGCGAAATGCCCCTGGCGATGCGAGGTCCGTACGCGCGATGAGCAGGGACCCGCTCTGCCGCACGATGTAGTGGGCGCAGATGAGCGTCGCGATGAACGGCAGGAATACCTCGAGATATCGCCCGACCGCTTCTTCCATCCCTCAAGCCCTTCCCTGAGACCGCGAGGAACCGCCCGGATGAGTTTACCGAGCCTGGGCTCGCGCGAAGTCGTAAAACGCCCGTTCCGTACCGCCGACGAGGTCCCGGCCGCGTGTCGAAATGGTCGACCCGTCCGACAGCACGAGCTGCACGTCGAAGCCCTCGGGCCGCTCGCCGAGGCCGACGGGCACCGACGTGACGTCGGCAAGCTGGGTCCACGACCGATCCTGCGAGATGAACGGCAGTCCCGACGAATCGTGGATCCCCAGCGGATCGAGCGTCGTGCGGCTGAACACGGCCGGCACGAGCGTGACGAGCGCCACGGCGGCAACGACGCCGGCGCGGCCCGGCCGGAGCACGAGCCACGCGCCGGTCCGCCGGGCGGCCGCCTCGAAGCGCTGCCCGGTCCGGTGCCACCCGCGCAGCGTGCCTCGGGCCCACGCGTCCAGGGACGGTCCGAGCGCGAGTCTGCCCGCGGCCGAAGCGAGCGCGACCGCGGAGGCGAATGCCGCGACGACCACGCGCGGGTCGAATGAGGCGACGCGCGGCAGGATCGCGAACGTTCCGAGCGGGACCCCCTGCAGGTGCGAGCCGAGCACGACGATCATCGGGATCGCCGCGCCGAGCATGACGGCCGCGACCAGGGCGAACCCGCCGACCACGATGGGCACCATCGGATCGTCGGCGTCCGCGAAGGCCTCGACGGTCCGATCGACCCCGAGGGTGAGCTCGTGTAAGGCACCGGTGGGCTCGAGCCCGCCCGCGCGGCCCTCCTCGAGCACACTCGCGAACAGCGGTGCGAGGCCGGGCTCGCTGACTCCGTCGGGCGCAATGGCCATGTCGATCTCGCCGCTCGGCGACACGATGGCGATGCGATCACCCGTGACCGCCATGGACCGGAGGTCCGGCCACGGGATGAACCGCTCGATCGCGCCACTGATGTGCAGGCCCGAGCCGTCCACCTCGCAGACCGCATCGCGGTCGCGCCATCCCTCGCGGATGCGGACCGCCTGACGGACCGCGGGGATCTGACGCACCACGGGCTCGGCCCTCGCCGGTACCGGCGTGAATGGCGTGATCGTCACCGGCGGCGGAGCGGGCGGCGCGACCGGTGCGACGACCGGTGCCGGCGTCGCTCGCACGACCGGCGGTGGCGTCGGCCGCGCGACCGGCGGAGGAACGGGTCGCGCGACCGGCGGCGCAACGGGACGCGCTGCCGGTGCGGCGACCACGGGCCGAGCCACGGGTGCCGCGACGGCCGGTACCGCGGGCGCGAGCCCCAGCGCGATCAGCCGTAGATCGATGTCCGGTATGGTGACCTGTGCGGGTGCGACCGGAATTGATATCGGCGGGACCGGCGCGGCTACGGGCGGAGGTTCGGCCGGGCGCGCGAGACCGAGGGCGACCAACCGTTCATCCATTTCAACTAGAACGGCTGGCGTATTCGGGCGTCACGCGCTCGAACCGCAGCTCCTCGCCCGGCGCCGCCTGCGCCACGATCCCGAGGTCGGCGATCACCACGGTCGCGATGATGGGGTATCCGCCGGTCGTTTGGTGGTCCGCGAGTAGGACTATCGGGGCACCGCCACGCGGTACTTGCACCGCACCGGCGACGATGCCGCAGGTCAAGAGCTCGCCCGCGGGTGGCGCGAGCGCGATGCCGGCAAGTCGCACGCCCATCCGGTCGCTGTCCGGTAGCACCGTGAACGCCGCGGAGAAGAACGCGGTCAAGCTCTCGTCCGGGAAGCGGGCGTCGTGCGGCCCCGCGACCGCGCGCGCGACGTTCCGGTAGACCGTGGGCCGGACGCGGCGGCCCGCGGCCTCGACCCCGGAGGTCGATGCGCCGAGGGGGAGCTCGTCTCCGGCGGCGAGCGGACGCGGCACCGGTCCGAGCGACGCCGGCAGGTACGTCGCGCGCGATCCGAGGATCCATGGAAGCGCCAGACCGCCGCTCACCGCGACGTACGCGAATCGCGTCGACGCTGATCCTTCGACGACCACGTCCTCCCCTGGCCGCGCCAGCACGCTGGTCCAGCCGGGGATGCGAGTCCGCGTCCTGATCCGAACGTCGCGGCCGGTGGCGGCGACGATCCGGCGGTCGTCGCAGCGGAACGCGAACGGAAGTCCGACCACCTCGATCGCCGCGTCCGCAGGGTCGCACCCGGCGAGCTCCAGCGCCGCGGCGAACGCGTTCGGATCGGCCGGGCCGGACGGTGGGACGCCCAGGCGGGTGTGGCCGGTCCGGCCGCGATCCTGGATCGTGGCCCGCAGGCCGGGCGAGACGATGCGCATCATCGCGGCACGAAACGGAGCCGGTCACCCACCCCGATGAGCGCGGCCGGCACGCGTTCCGGCCGGAAGACCGGCACGTCCGTCCGTCCGATGAGCCGCCAGCCACCCGGCGAGTCGACGGGGTACACGATCGTCTGCCCGCTCACGATCGCCACCGATCCGCTGGGCACCCGAGAACGCGGCGATGCGAGACGCGGTGCGTCGATCCGCGGATCGAGCATGCCGCAGTACGCGAGGCCGGGCATGAAGCCGAGGAACAGCGCGCGGTACTCGCGTCCGCTGTGCAGGGCGATGAGCTCCTCGGCCGAGAGCCCCGAGCGGGCCGCGGTGTCGGCGAGGTCGGGTCCGTCGTACACGGTGGGCACCTCGATGAGCCGACCCGCGATGGGTGCGCTGGCCGCCGGCGGCGAGGCCGCAAGCGCCGCCGCGGCGCGAGCAGCATCGCGCCACGAGGTCCGCGCCGGCTCGAACGTCACGACGACCGATGCGTACGCCGGGATCGCCTCACCGAAGCCGCGGTGCTCCCACTCGTCGGCGATGGCGCGCGCGGCATCCACGATCGAAGGATCGATGCGTTGCTCGAGCTCGATGAGGAATGCCCGATCGCCGAACGGCCGGACCGTCATCCGACGCGGCGGATGCCGATGCCCGCGGAGACGAGCGCGGCGCGCGCGGCGCGGAGGATGGTCGCGGCACCGGGGGTGTCTCCGTGCACGCAGAGGGTGTCGACCTCGCACTCGAGGAACGTGCCGTCGTGCGCGGTCACGCCGCCATCCTCCATGAACGACACGGCCTGCGCGGCGGCCAGCTGCGGGTCGGTGATCAGGGCGTCGGGCCGCGTCCGGGAGCGCAATGTCCCGTCCGCCTCGTACGCGCGATCGATGAACCCCTCCCGCGCCACGTGCAATCCTGCCG
>DATCQC010000150.1:0-12066 GCA_036569685.1 Candidatus Limnocylindria bacterium
GGGCCGGGCGAATACGAGGTGAAAGAGATCCTCGTGACCGGGATCGGAACGTTCCGCGACGACGAGCAGGGAGCCAAACGCGGCCGGAACACGATCTACGCGATCCGGCTGGACGACCTCGTGATCTGCCACCTCGGCGGCCTCGGGCACGTGCTCCCGACCGCCGACCTCGAGAAGCTCGGCGACATCGACGTCGCGCTCGTCCCGATCGGGGGGCACGACCTGGATCTCAGCGCGACCCAGGCGGCGGAGATCATCCACCAGCTCGAGCCCAAGGTCGTCGTGCCGATGTCCTACGACCCGGACGGCAACAAGAAGGACAGCCCCTTCGAGCGCCTCCTGCACGAGCTCGGGGTGAAGGACATCGTGCCCACCGCCAAGCTGTCCCTCTCGCGCAGCTCGCTCCCGGACAACGTCCAGGTGGTGACGCTGGACTCGCGCGCCCGGTAGTGGCAGGCTGCCGCCTCGTAGGAGGGACGGCATCACATGACCGCAGATAGAGCTGTCTATCGCGCGTTCCAGTTCGGCCTCGGCATCTTCGGCCTTACCGCGCTGCTCGGGCTCGCGAACGCGACGCGGATCTTCGGCGCCCTGTCGCAGGACACGCTCCTCACGCACCTGCACTCGGGCACCTTGGGCTGGATCACGATGGGCGTGATCGGCGTGGCGATCTGGATGTTCGCCGGCCGCGGCGAGACCCTCTCGCGCAACGTCATGATCAGCGGTCTCGTCACCGCGGCGTACGTCCTCGCGTTCTGGTCCGGCAGTTTCCCGGCGCGCGCGATCACCGGAGCGCTCGAGCTCCTCGTGATCCTCTACTGGTGGTGGTGGGCGCTCGCTCAGGCGCGCGCAGAAGGCTTCGGGCGGATCGACGTGCCGAAGCTCTCGCTCGTGCTCGGGCTCACGATCCTCACGATCGGGGCGATCATCGGTGTGACCATCCAGCTCTTCCTGGCGCTCGGCGTCACGCTGCCGACCGCACCCGACCTCATCGGTACCCAC
The DNA here is from genome assembly GCA_036569685.1 of Candidatus Limnocylindria bacterium. Taxonomy (GTDB): domain Bacteria; phylum Chloroflexota; class Limnocylindria; order P2-11E; family P2-11E; genus UBA4735. The sequence continues at coordinate 1,003 of DATCQC010000150.1, forward strand.
GCATCCGCGCAGATCGGCGGCTACCTCGTCCTCGTCTCGGCGGGCGTCGCGGAGTGGCGCCTGTCCGGCGGCGGCTCGCGGAGCCGGGCTGGTCTTGCCCAGGCGTACCTGCTGTTCCTCGGCGGGCTCCTCCTCGCGATCGGCGTCGGGATGAACATCCAGCCGTTCCAAGGGATCGCGACGCTCTTCCAGGTGATCGGCATCGTGATCATCGCCGTCCGTTTCGGCGGCCGTGCGCTTCGCGCAGGGTGGGGCGAGGCGAGCGGCACGCGACACATCGCGATCGCGGTACCGTTCCTCGTGCTGGGGCTCATCCTGGAGATCGTGTTCCTCGCGGCGATCATCCAGGCCCAGGGCGACTTCACGAAGATCTCGCTCGGGATGGTGCACGCGCTCGACCACACGTTCTTCATCGGTGTGATGACGAACACGCTCTTCGGCGCGATCCTCCTGCTCACGGCTGCTCCGGTCAGGACGTGGCCCTGGGCCGACAACCTGATCTTTCTGGGGCCTGAATCTCGGCGCGGCATCGTTCATCGCGGTGCTGCTCACCGTGGGCTCCGGGTACAGCTCGGGACCGTTCCAGCATCCGGTCGCGTATACCGCCTCGGTCATGGGACTCGCGGCACTGCTCGGGATCGTCACACTCCAGCAGCGGCTCGGTGCCGCGCGCCGAACCGCACAACTGTCCGCGGTGCCGGCCTAGCGGTATACTTTCTCTACGTCGTGTCGGGCGGACACGGCGACTTTTTCTGTACGGATGGTCCCCAACCGTGTACGCAGTCGTCCGCACTGGCGGGAAGCAATATCGGGTCGAAGAGGGCGCGATCCTGACCGTGGCCACCCTTGAGGGCGAGCCCGGGAAGGAAGTGACCTTCGGCGACGTTCTGCTCTTGGCGGACGGTGACAGCGTCAAGGACGCCGCGTCGGCCAAGGTCACCGGTGAGATCGTGGGTCACGGGAAGGGCGAGAAGATCATCGTCTTCCGTTACAAGAACAAGACCCGCTCCCGCAAGCGCACTGGCCACCGCTCCAAGACGACGACCGTCCGCATCACGAAGATCGAGGCATAAGAGATGGCACACAAGAAAGGCGCGGGTTCGACCCGCAACGGTCGCGACTCCGCCGGGCAGCGGCTCGGCGTGAAGGAGTACGCGGGAAGCGTCGTCGATGCCGGCGCGATCCTCGTGCGCCAGCGCGGCACCAAGCTGATCGCCGGCGAGAACGTCGGCATCGGCAAGGACCACACCCTGTTCGCGCTCGTCGCGGGCACGGTGAAATACAGCCCGGCCCGGGACGATCGCCGCAAGGTGAACGTCACCCCCACCGCGAGCTAAGGAGACCCAGCGATGAAAGCGAAGATCCACCCCCAGTACGTCGAGGCCACGGTGTCGTGCGCCTGCGGCAATCAGTTCAAGACGGTCAGCACGAAGCCGGAGCTCCACGTCGAGGTCTGCGCGAAGTGCCATCCGTTCTTCACCGGCAAGCAGCACCTCATCGACGTCCAGGGCCGTGTCGAGCGCTTCAACAAGCGCTACGGCCAGCAGAAGGCGGAGCAGCCGGCCGCTTCCGAGGCCGCTCCCACGCGTTAGCGCCCGCCCGTCGTCGGGCCACCATCAGGGTGGCCTCGAGGTCGTCGTCGGGAGCATGTTCAGCGGAAAGAGCGAGGAGCTCATCCGCCGCGTGAAGCGCGCGGTCATCGCGCGTCGCACGGTGCAGGTCTTCAAGCCCGCCATCGACGATCGCTTCAGCAGCGAGCACGTACGCTCGCACGATGGGGACTCATTCGACGCGCGGCCCGTGCGCTCGAGCGCCGAGATCATTCCGCTGCTTGAGCCAGAGACGAGCGTGGTCGGTGTGGACGAGGTCCAGTTCTTCGACCCCGGCATCGTCGGCGTCGTGCGCGCCCTGGTGCTCGACGGTCGGCGGGTGATCTGCGCCGGGCTCGACCTCGACTTCCGGGGCGAGCCGTTCGGTCCGGTGCCGACCCTGCTCGCGCTGGCCGAGCGCGTCGACAAGCTCGAAGCGATCTGCGTGGTCTGCGGGGAGTCGGCGACCCGCACGCAGCGGATCGTGAACGGCGTCCCGGCGGACTACGACGACCCGATCATCGTGATCGGCGCGCAGGAGGCCTACGAGGCGCGCTGCCGAACGTGTCACACCGTCCCGCGGCGCGCGACGGCAGGCGCATGAGCGCCAGGCCGGCGAACTATGGCGGCCAGGCGGTCATCGAGGGCGTCATGATCCGGGGCCGGCGCACCATCGCGCTCGCCTGCCGGAAGCCGGACGGCGGCATCTACCGGTACCGCGAGGCGCTCGATTCGCCGCTCCTGGAGTCCGCGGTCGCACGCGCGCCATTCGTGCGTGGGGTGTTCGTGCTGTGGGAGTCGCTCCGCTACGGGATGCGGATGCTCATGCGCTCCGCGGACGTGCAGCTCGCCGCGGAGGAGCAGCAGCTGCGGAGCGGCGGCAGCTCGGCATTCATGGCCGTGGGCCTCATCGTCGCGCTCGTCCTGTTCATCGGGGTCCCGTACGTCGCGACGGGCCTGCTGCGCTCGGCGATCCCCTCGGCGCTCTGGCTGAACATCGCGGAGGGACTGCTCCGCCTCGCGCTCCTCCTCGGCTACCTCGTGGCGATCTCGTTCGTGCCGGACATCCGGCGCGTCTTCGCTTATCACGGCGCCGAGCACATGACCATCCACGCCTTCGAGCACGGCGATCCGCTCGACGCCGCGCACGTGGAGCCGTACCCGACGGCGCATCCGCGGTGCGGGACCGCGTTCCTGCTGTTCGTCGTCGTCATCGCGATCGCGGTCTTCGCGTTCGTTCCGCGGGTGAACCTGATCGTCGATCTCCTCGTTCGGCTCGTGCTCGTGATCCCGGTCGCATCGATCTCCTACGAGGTGCTACGCCTCGGGGCCGGGCACGAGGACAATCCCCTCATGCGCCTCGCCGTCGCGCCCGGTCTACTGCTCCAGGCGATCACCACCCGCCGTCCAGACACCCCGATGATCGAGGTGGCGATCGCGTCGCTCGAGGAGGCACTCGCGGGGGACGCAGCGGCATGACCGAGCTCTCGCCCAAGCTGCGCGGCCGCCTGGCCCAGATCGAGTCTCGCCATCGCGAGCTCGGTGAGGCGATGAGCGACCCGAGCGTCACCGGCGACCGCGACAAGCTGCGGACGGTCGGGCAGGAATACGCCTCGCTCGAGGCGATCGTCGACACGATCGGCAAGCTGCGCGACGCGGAGAGGCGCGTCGCCGACGCCCGCGAGCTGCAGGAGGGCGATGACGCGGACCTCCGCGACCTCGCGCACGAGGAGGAGGGCACCGCGGCGCTCGAGGTCGACCGGCTCACCGACAAGCTGCGGACCCAGCTGATCCCGCGCGATCCCCTCGACGACAAGAACGTCATCGTCGAGATCCGCGCGGGTGAGGGCGGAGAGGAGGCCGCGCTGTTCGCGGGCGAGCTCTACAAGATGTACCTCCGCTACGCCGAGCGCCATCGTTGGAAGGCCGAGGAGCTCTCCGCGAGCCGGTCCGAGAAGGGTGGCTACAAGGAGGTCATCTTCCGGATCGCCGGCCAGGGTGCGTACAGCCGGCTGAAGTTCGAGTCGGGCGTGCACCGTGTCCAGCGGGTGCCCGCGACCGAGGCGCAGGGCCGGATCCACACCTCGACCGCGACCGTCGCCGTGCTGCCCGAGGCGGAGGAGGTCGATATCCAGATCAGCGACGACGATCTGAAGATCGACGTCTATCGCGCGGGTGGCAAGGGTGGTCAAGGGGTGAACACCACGGACTCCGCCGTGCGGATCACGCACCTGCCGACCGGCGAGGTCGTGATCCAGCAGGACGAGCGATCGCAGATGAAGAACAAGGCCAAGGCGATGACCGTCCTCCGGGCGCGCCTCTTCGCGCGCGCGCAGGAGGAGAAGGACGCCAGGGCCGGCGCGCTCCGCAACGCCCAGATCGGCCGGGGCGAGCGCTCCGAGAAGATGCGCACCTACAACTTCCCCCAAGATCGGCTGACCGACAAACGGCTCGGCCACAACCTGTCGAACCTGCCGCGCCGGATGGACGGCGAGCTCGACGATCTCGTCGAGGCGCTCATGCAGGCCGACGAGGCTGATCGGCTCGCGTCGCTCGAGGCCGGCGAAGAGTGAGCCGCCGCGCGAGAATGTGCCGATGAAGACCGACGACCTCCAGTACGACGAGGACGTCGCGTTCACCCTCGCCGACGACGCGGCGACGATCTCGGCCATCGTGCGGCGCACGCCCGACGCGCGGTTGCGCGAGGTGAGGATCGGCGACTGGACCGCGAAGGAGGTCATCGGCCACCTTGCCGACATGGCCGAGGTCTACGCGGAGCGGGTGCGCCGTTGCGTCGCTGAGGATCGGCCGGCGCTGCCGAACGTCGATCAGGATGCGGTCCACGCCGGGCGGAAGAACAACGACGCCGACGGGATGGCCCTGTCGAAGCGGCTGCAGGCCGCCCACGCCGCGATCGTCCAGACGCTCGGGCGCGCCGGGGCGAGCGACCGGATCGGCGTCCACTCGGAGCGTGGGCCGCTGACCGCGGGCTGGTTCGCCGCGTACCAGGCTCGCCACTCGCACGAACACGTCAGCGCGCTGCAGCCGCACTTCCCGCCGCGTTAGACGACCAGGCGCTCCACCGCCGCCATCAGCTCGTCCATCTGGAACGGCTTGGTCAGCACGGCGTTCGCCACCGCGGCGAGCTCGCCATCCGCGCGTGCGGCGGCGTGCGCCGTCAGGATCAGCACCGGCGCGCCCGTACGGGCGCGCGCTTCGCGGACGGCCCGGATGGCCGCTGCGCTGTCATATCCGGCGCGTCCCAGCAGATCGGTGATCACGAGCGACGGCCCCGGCCCCGCGGGCATGTCCCTCGGATCCTCGAGCAGCGTGACGGTGTAGTGCTCCTCGAGCATCATCCGGATCGTTTCGGCGATGGCTCGATCGTCCTCCACCACCAACACCGACTTCACGGCAGCCTCCCCCAACGTCGCGCTTGGTCTATGGAACGAGGAGTAGCGTGGGATGGCCAGATACGGCTTGCCGTATGCGGTGGAGCCAGGGAGCATCGGATGGCGGCGGAAGGGGATCACCCGGGCCTGACCGAGCGGCAGCTCGAGGTCGTGCAGCTCGTCGCGCGCGGGTTCGCGAACAAGCAGATCGCCGGCGCGCTCTCGATCAGCGAGCGAGCGGTCGAAGCGACGCTGACCCGCGTCTACGAGCGACTCGACGTCGCGAACCGGAGCGCGCTCATCGCGCTCGCCCTGTCCGAGAGAGGCTTCGGCCTCGCGGTCGCCCGGCGGACCAGGCAGCCCTCGGAGCTCGGCGCGCTTGGCGCGCCTCGCTCCCTGGAAGAGGAGGCCCGGGCGTACGAGGGCGCGCCGTTCATGGTCGCGGTGAGCCAAGGCCCCGAGCATCGCTACACGTTCGTGAACCGCATCGCCGCTGAAGTCGCCGGCCGCGCGGCCGACTCACTCGTCGGCCGGACCGTTCGCGAGATCTATCCCGATCTCGACCCCGCGTTCGGTTCCGCCCTCGACGAGGCGTACCGGATGGGCCGGCCGTGGTCGAGCGGCGTCGCGACCCCGGTCCGCTGGACCCATGAGGACGGCTCTGTCCGCGACAGTCGCGTGAATGTCATCTTCCAGCCGCTCCGCGACGCCTCGGGCGCGGTCGTCGGCCTGCTCCACATCGGCGCCGAGGAGGGCACCAGAACCTAAGTCGTAGTCCTGGCGTACTACTTAGGGATGGCGACCGTCCGCGAGCAGGCCCTCGCGCCACTCTCCCGAGCCGAGGCCGAGCGGCTCTTGCCGAACCTGTCCGTCGGAAAGCAGACCATCGAACGCCGGATCCTCCGCGCGCGCTGCCTCACCTATGTGGAGTCATTCGACGTCGCGTGGGCCGAGCTCACCGCGCTGCATTCGCAGACGAAGGATCCACTGCTCTCGGCGCGGATCGCGGTGGACCTTGCGCACCTCGCGTACTACCTCGTCCGCGGCGACGAGGTCGCCCGCCTCGTGAAGCAGGCCGAGCGCCAGGCCGCGGCCGATCCGCTCATGCTCGCCGAGCTGCAGCTCGCGAAGTCGATCAACCGCACGGCGGCGAACGAGATCACAGCGGCGCTCACCGACGCGCGATGGGCCGAGGACGCGCTCGCCGCCGCACCGCGTGGGCGTTCGAAGGATCTGGTCATCGCGCGCGTGCAACGGCAGCTCGCGCATCTCCTCGCGCACACCGGTGACTACGTCGGCTCCGCGACGGCCGCGGAGGCGACCTCGCGCCACGCCGCGAAGCTCGGCGACCCGTGGGAGGCGGCCTGGGCGACCTACACGAACGGGTTCGCTCACTGGTACGCCGGGAAGAACGACCCGGCGGTCGACGAGTTCACCCGCGCGGAGGAGGGCTTGCGGTCATATGGCACCTCGGCGTGGCGGTACACGCTTCTCTGCCTCGCGCGTGCGCGCATGGAGCGCGGCGAGATCGCGACCGGCGATCGCCTCGGCCGGCAGAGCGGCGCCGGCGCGCCCGAGGACCTCGCCCACATCGCCCTCCTGCGTGGAGAGGCGGAGGTCGCGGAGCGGATCCTCTCACGCGCGCCGAAGGGCTTCCCGGCCGACGAGCACTTCCGCGACTTCGTGCGCGGGATCGTGAAGGGTAAGCGCGGCGATCCACGCAGCGCGGTCCGTCTGCTCGACGAGGTCGGAAAGGAGTTCGAGTCGCGCGGCATGGGCCACTGGTCGCTCGGCGCCGCCGTCCACGCCGCGTTCAATCGCGAGTCGCTCGTCCGCGGCGGGGGCAATGCGCGGGCGGTGCAGCTCGTACGTGACATCGCGGTGCGGGGCGGCGAGGGTTTCGCGTACTACCTGCCCGACGTCGCGTCGTGGCTCGGCCGGGCAGCGGAGCACGATGCCGATGCGCAGCAGCTCGCGCGCCTGCTGAAAGCCCGTGGAGACGCTGCGGTCAGACGTGCGAAGACCGATTCGGCGTCAGCGGTGGCCGCGTCGGCGCTCGACGAGGCGACGTACTACCTCCGCGCCATCGGCCTCACCTGGCGGGAGATCGGCGTGCTCCACGAGATCGAGAAGCTGCAGACCGCGGGCACGCACGTCGAGCGCGTCGAGCTCGCGAAGGCGCTCGAGCTGTCACCGGAAACGCTGCGCGTGCACATCACGCGGATCCGCGCGAAGCTCGAGATCGGCGACCGTCGCGGCGACGCGGTGCTCCTCGAAGCGGCGCTCGCGCGCCGGCCGGTCGCTTAGGGGCCGACCAGCCCGAGCACCCGCTCGAGTCCGCGGTCCTGGCCCGGCTCGACGCGCGGCAGGAGCAGCACGACGCAGCCGGCCGCGACGGCGCCGCCGTCCACCGGGTGGTCGCCCACGACGAGCGTCTCGCTCGGTACCGTGCCCATCGCCTTGCACGCGGCGAGGAAGATGCGCACGTCGGGCTTCTCGATCCGGTGCTCGTACGAATGCGTGTAGCCGTCGATCAGGTCGCCCCAGCCCCGTGCGACGAAGACGGGCCGGAGATCCTCGGCCACGTTGCTCACGACCCCGATCCGCAGGCCGCGCTTTCGCAGAGCGCGCAGCACCGGCTCCGCATCGGGGTAGGGCAGCCACTTCTGATGGTCCATGACGCGCTCGTAGAGCAGCGCGGAGAGCCCGGGCTTGTGGACATCGGCCTGCTCGAACAGCGCCATCCAGCCAGAGCGATGCGCTTCCGGCGAGAGATCGCGCTGCACCGCGATCGCCGCGGGGGTCTTCGAGTCGCGCCAGATCTTGTCCCAGAGCTCGCGCGCGACCTGCGGTGCCACGCCGGCCTCGGCGATGACCGCCGCGCCGTCCGGGCTATGGAACAGCGTGTCACCGAAGTCGAAGCACACGCCCTTGATCGGTCGCGCGGTCAGGTGAGCTCCACCGTTTCGCGCCACTCCGGCACCTTCGTCGCAAAGCCAAGGGCCTTCACCTTCGGCTCGAACGCGGCCTGAGCCTCCGGATCGCCGTGCACGATGAACGTCAGCTTCGGCGCGACGCTGAAGTTCCGCAGCCACCCGAGCAGCTCGGGCTCGTCGGCGTGGGCCGAGAATCCGCTGATCGATCGGACCTGGCACGCGACGGCGAGATCCTGGCCGTCGATCCGGACCTGCTTCGCGCCCTGCTGCAGCTGCGCGCCGAGCGTGCCTTCGCCCTGGTAGCCGACGAACAGCAGGGTCATCGCGGCGTCGCCGATGAGCGACTTGACGTGCTGCACGATCCGCCCGCCGGTGATCATGCCGTTCGACGCGACGACCATGTACGGGCGCACGCCGTCCGTGTCGAGCGCCGTTGATGCCTTGGCGTCCTTCACCATGACGGCGCCGGGATAGTCGAGCGGCGCATCGGCTTTCGCGAGGAGCGCCTTCGCGTCGTCGTCGAAGTACTCCGCGTACTTGCGATAGATGTCGGTTGCGCTGCCGGCCATCGGGGAATCGAGGTACAACGGTACGTGCGGCATCGTGCCCGCGGCGAGCAGCCGGTCGAGCTCGTAGACGATCTCCTGCGTGCGGCCGATCGCGAATGACGGCATGAGCAGGACGCCCTTCGCGCCGTCCGTCGTGCTTACCGCTTCGCCGAGCAGCCGGATCGCTTCCTCCTCCGGCTCGTGCGTCCGGCCGCCGTAGGTCGATTCGACCAGGAGGTAGTCGCCGTCGCGCACCGGTGTTGGGTCGCGGATGATCGGCGTGTTGGGCCGGCCGATGTCGCCGCTGAACACGATCGTCCGATCGCCCGAGTTGTCCCGCGCCCGCACACGGATGATCGCGGAGCCGAGGATGTGCCCGGCGTCGAGGTACGTGGCGGTGACCCCTGGGGCGATCTCCAGCTCGGCGCCGTATTCGATGCCCTTGAAGCGATCCAGCGCAGCCGTCGCATCCGGCGTCGTGTACAGCGGCTCGCGCAAGTAGGTGAGCGCCTCGGGCGGCGCGTTGCGGGTCGCCTGCTCCGCATCCTCGTCGGTCGCGGCCGCGAGCTCGGCGGCTGCGGCCTTGTCCTCGACCGCCGCGCGGTCGGGATACTTCCGCGCGAACCGCTGATGCTTCGCCGCGAACTCCTCCTGGAGCTTTGCCGAGTCGAGCAGCACGAGCCGCGTGAGCTCGACCGTCCCCCGGGTCGCGTAGACCGGCCCGCGGAAGCCGAGCGCGCCCACGTGCGGGATGAGGCCGCAGTGATCCAGATGCGCGTGCGTGAGCAGGATCGAGTCGATCACCTTCGGGTCGTAGGCGAACGGCACGCGGTTGCGAAGCACATCGTGCGGGCTGCCCTGGAACATCCCACAGTCGATGACCACACGCGCGCGATCGGTCTCGAGCAGGTATTGGGACCCGGTCACGGTGCGTGCGGCACCGAGGAAGTGAAGGCGCATCCGGCAATGATGCCGCGCTAGCATCACGCGCGCAGATGTACGGTCCCGTGCTGGTGGGCACGAAGGTGACGCTTCGCCCGCCGGATGATTCCGACGCCGCCCTGTTCGTCGAGTGGTTCGGCGATCTCGAGGTCACGCGCTACCTGCTGCGGCGCTTCGCGGTCGGTCAGCTGCAGGAGGAAGGGTTCCTCAAGAAGCTCGGTGAATCCGAGACCGACGTCTTCTGGATGCTCGAAGCGGACGGTCGGCCGATCGGCGCGACCGGCATCCATCAGATCGACTGGCTTCACGCGCACGGCGTGACCGGGATCGTGATCGGCGTGCGATCGGAGTGGGGGAAGGGCCGGGCCTCCGAGGCTATGCGGATCCGAACGGACTACGCCTTCCGTCAGCTCAACCTGCACAAGCTGACGTCGGGGACGTTCGCCGAGAACGAGGCGAGCCGCCGCGCCCTGCTGAAGGCCGGGTACCGCGAGGTCGGCGTGGAGCGCGAGCACTTCTTCCGGGAGGGACGCTGGCACGATCACTGGATCTGCGAGGTGCGGCGCTCCGACTGGGAGCAAGTGGGCGGAACCGAGGCGCGTTAGCCGGACCGGTCGAGCGACCAAGCGGTCAACGCTCATTTACCGTCTGGGCCTTTCGTCCTGCCCCACATGGCCGCGGCGGGTCATCTATCCGGAGTAGCCGCCGCACCCGACCATCGGCACGATGGACGGGAGACCAACGGTGCTGATCGTCGATGACGATCCGGCCACGTGCGCCGCGCTTGCCGAACGCCTGGCCGAGGACGGCATCGTGAGCGAGTCCGTGCACGACGGCGTCAGCGCCCTGCAACGCGCGATCATCCTGCGGCCGCAGCTCGTGGTCCTCGATCTGACGCTGCCGGAGCTCTCCGGCGATCAGGTGTTCGAGCGCCTGCAGGCCGACCATCGCACGCGCTACACGCCGGTCGTCTTCCTCACGGGCTCGTCGCGGAGCGCGGACAAGGTTCGGCACCTGCGCGCCGGCGCCGACGACTACGTCACGAAGCCGTTCGACCTCGAGGAGCTCGCCGCGCGCGTACAGACCGCGCTCCGCCGCTCCCGCACCCTCGGCGGGCTGAACCCGCTCTCGGGCCTGCCCGGGAACACCGCGATCTACGAGGAGATCACCTCGCGCCTGCGCGCGTGTCGGAAGTTCGCGTGCCTCTACCTCGATATCGATAACTTCAAGAGCTTCAACGACCGCTACGGCTTCACCCGCGGCGACACGCTGATCTCTGAGCTGGCGGAGGCGATCTTCGGTGCCGTCGCGGAATCGGGCGAGGACGCGTTCCTCGGCCACATCGGTGGCGACGACTTCGTGGTCCTCTGCGCGTCCGACGATGCCGAGCGACTGGCGGAGGAGATGGTCACGCGCTTCGGCGTCCGCTCACGCCAGCTGCACGACGCGGGCGACATCGCGGCCGGTGGCTACGAAGCGCCCGACCGCCGCGGCCTCCGCAGCCGGTGGCCGATCGCGACCGTATCGGTGGGCATCGCGCTTTCGGACTCGCGGGCGTTCACGACCGCCGCCGCGCTCGCGCAGGCTGCGGCCGAGATGAAGACCGTCGCGAAGCGTCAGATCGAACGACGGGTCGCGTTCGATCGCCGGCATTCGC
>DATCQC010000151.1:0-2006 GCA_036569685.1 Candidatus Limnocylindria bacterium
AGCGGCCAGGTTGTGACCGGCGACGCGGGTGAGACGCTCGTGACGGGCGATGCGGTGAACGCGGGCGCGCGCCTCCAGGCCGCGGCCGCGCCCAACGAGATCCTCGTCGGCGCGCTCACGCACGAGCTGACCGAGCGAGCGGTGCGGTACGGGCCCGGGCGCGAGATCGACGCGAAGGGCCTTGGACGCCTTTCGGTCTGGCCCGCGACGGAGCTCGCATCGGCACTTCCAGCACAGCACCGAGGCATCGCTGGTCTGCGCGCGCCGCTCATCGGTCGCGACGACGAGCTGCGACTCCTCGTCGATTCGCACCGCAAGCTCGCGAGCGAACAGCGCGCGGCGCTCGTCACGATCTTCGGAAGCGCGGGGGTCGGGAAGTCCCGGCTCGTGGCCGAGCTCGTTGAGGCGATCGGTCCGGACCGCGTCAGGCGCGGCCGCTGTCTGCCATATGGCGAGGGCATCACGTTCTGGCCGGTCGTCGAGATCCTCCGCGCGGACACCGGGATCACCGCGGTGGACTCGCACGAGGAAGCGACCCGGAAGCTGCGGTCCGCGGTGCTCGCGAGCTTCGCGGAGGCGTCCGAGGACGCCGAGGCCGTCGCGCGGCGGCTCAGCGTGCTCGCTGGAACGGCCAGTCGCGAGGACGTCCTTCCGGAAGTGCCTGCCGAGACGATGCAGCAGGAGCTTCGCTGGGGCCTCCGCCGCTATCTCGAGCGCCGCGCGGCGACTCAGCCCCTGACGCTGATATTCGATGACATCCACTGGGCCGAGGCTGCGTTGCTGGATCTCATCGAGCACCTCGCCGAGTGGTCGCGGGCACCGCTCTTCCTCGTGTGCATGGCACGTCCCGATCTACGCGAGCTGCGCGCCACTTGGGGTGGCGGGCTCATGAACTCATCGACGATCCGACTCGAGCCGCTGACCGCCGACGAATCCGCGCGCCTCATCCGCGAGCTGCTGTCCATCGATGCCCTCCCTGAAGAGCTCCGCCAGCAGGTGATCACGCGCTCGGAGGGCAATCCACTGTATGTCGAGGAATTCCTCCGCATGCTGCTTGACGGCGGACACGTGGCGAAGGTGGACGGACGGTTCGTCGCGCGGAAGTCGCTTGGATCGCTCGTGGTCCCGGCGACGCTTCATGGTCTGATCGCCGCCAGGCTGGACACTACGCCGTCGGCCGTGAAGCACTCTCTCCAGCGGGCGGCGGTCGTCGGAAAGGTCTTCTGGCCCGAGGCGATCCTCGCGCAGGGACCGATCGACGGACAGCTCGAGCAGGTGCTCCTGGACGCCGCGCGGCGGGATCTCGTGAACGAGCTCGACGAACGTGGCCTTGGTGGCGGCCGTGCGTGGACCTTCAAGCACATCCTCATCCGCGACGTCGCGTATGACTCGATCCCGAAGACCGAACGGTCGCGCGCCCACGACGCGTTCGCCCGCTGGCTCGAGCAGGTCGCGGGAGCGCGCGTGGACGAGTACGCCGACATCGTTGCGTACCACGCCGAGCAGGCGTTCTTGCTGGCGCGAGAGCTCGGCGAGACCGGCCTGCAAGAGCTTGGGGCTCGCTCCTACACCCGGTTGATCGAGGCCGGGACGAAGGCGAAACGGCGAGGCGATGCCCGCGCCGCGCTCGCCTTCTTCCGCCGGGCCCTGACGATCGCCGAGGCCATCGACCTGCCGCCGGGAGAGCGTCTTGTGACACGGGGCCTTGCCGCCCACGCGCGCATGACCATCGAGGCGTCGCAGGAGGTGCTGGACGAGATCGCCACGCTCGTCACCGAGCTGCGCGCGTTGCCGCCGACGGTGGTGCTGGTCGATCTCCTGCAAGTGCTGTCGTACGACGTCTCCGACAAGGACCTCGCGGCGGCCACGGCGCTGGACCAGGAAGCGATCGCAGCTGCCCGGGCGATCGGCGATGCGGACACGATCGCAGACGCGTTGGTGCGCTCGGCGTGGGCATGGTGGGTCAACGGCGACCTCGACGCACAGCGTGGCGCGCTCCTTGAAGC
>DATCQC010000152.1:0-5305 GCA_036569685.1 Candidatus Limnocylindria bacterium
CAGGGGCGTGGCTCGCGCCACGCTCCGGTTCGCCAGGCCGGTCCGCGAGGCGCGACCACTCGACCTGCGCGAGGGCGATCTCGCGCTCGGGAACACCGGGCTGGACATCGTGCGGACCGCCGCACCGCTCGAGCTCGACGACGGTTCGGCCCGGGCGACGCTCGAGGCGTTCGAGATCGGGACCTGGGAGATCGACTTCGGCTAGGCCGGTGGCCCGATGGCCACCCCCGTGACCCGCCTCCGTGACCGAACGGAGGACACGACACGCCGGCGCGACCCGGGTACGGTCCGGCGATGCGCCGCACCGTTCTCCTTCTCGTGCCGCTCGACGGCTTGGGCACGGTGACGCTCGTGCTCGCGGTGGACGACCCGGAGATCTCCGAGGCGTTCGTGCGCATCGCGTATTACGCGCGAGCCGACGCGCGCTCGCGGCAGCTTCTCACGCGCGACTCTCCATACGTGCGCGTCGGGGAGGATCGACGGATCACCGTTGACCTCGTCCCGCCGCCGGGCGCCGTCGCGTATCGCGTCCGCGTCCTCGGCCGGCTCGTCGCGGGCGCGGTGCTCTCGCGGATCGATGCCATCCACGTACGGCCCGATCCCGTACCGGCCGGCCGAGGCCGCCCGCGACCATCGCTCACGCGCCTCGAAGGTGACCTTTGGTGACATACTTTGGCCTCTCATACACGCCGGAGGGGTTGAATGGCCACGGTCACGTTCGACCACGTGACGAAGAAGTTCGGAGACGTCTTCGCCGTCAATGATCTGTCGCTTCAAGTCAAGGACGAGGAGTTCCTCGTGCTCGTGGGACCCTCGGGCTGCGGCAAGACCACCGCGCTCCGGATGATCGCGGGCCTCGAGGAGCAGACGAGCGGGGACATCTTCATCGGCGAGCGGCTCGTCAATGACGTCGCGCCGAAGGACCGCGACATCGCCATGGTCTTCCAGAACTACGCGCTCTACCCGCACATGAGCGTGTACGACAACATCGCGTTCGGGCTGAAGCTCCGTGGCATGCCGAAGCCCGAGATCGACCGCCGCGTCGGCGACGTCGCGGAGATGCTCGGTCTCCAGAAGCTCCTGAAGCGCAAGCCCAAGGAGCTTTCGGGTGGCCAGCGGCAGCGCGTCGCCGTCGGCCGCGCGATCGCGCGCGAGCCAGCGGTGTTCCTGATGGACGAGCCGCTGTCCAACCTCGACGCCGCGCTCCGCATCGAGACGCGTGCGCAGCTCCAGAAGCTGCATTACCGCATCAAGCGCACGACCGTGTACGTGACCCACGATCAGGTAGAAGCGATGACCATGGGTGATCGGATCGCGGTGATGCGCGATGGGCTGATCCAGCAGATCGACACGCCGGAGAACCTCCATGCGCATCCCTCGAACATCTTCGTCGCGGGCTTCATCGGATCGCCCGCGATGAACTTCTTTCCCGCGAAGCTGGCCGGGACAGCATCGGCGCCGGTCGCCGACGCCGGCTTCTTCCAGGCGCCGCTCGCTGCGGGCAAGGGCGGTCCCTTGGGCCGTGACGTCGTCGTTGGCGTTCGCCCGGAGGACATCGCCGCGGGAGCGCTCGCGAGTCAAAACGGCCACGTCCCCGTTGAAGCGAAGGTGGACGTCGTGGAGTTCCTGGGCAACGAGTTCCAGCTGCATCTGTCGTCAGCAGGCCAGACCTTCGTCGCGCGGGTGGATACCCGCACGCAGGTACAGCCGGGCGATCCCATCCGCGTCGGCTTCGACCGCTCGAAGCTGCACGTGTTCGACAAGGAAACCGAGGAGGCCATCGCATGACGTTGCGCGGTGAGATCGAGGCATTCCCGCTCGAGACGGTCGTTCAGATGATCCATTCGACGAATAAGACCGGCCAGCTCGAGATCCGTGGCGCCGACGACCAGGGCGGGACGCTCGGGTTCGATGGCGGGCGGCTCGTCGCCGCCGTCGCAGGCGAAGATGTCGGCGAGCCGGCACTCGGCGCGGTGTTCGCGGTCGAGAGCGGCTCGTTCGAGTTCATCCCGTGGGGCGATGCCCCGGGGGCGAATCTCTCTGGAGACCTCAACCAGTTGCTCGACAAGGCGGTCGAGGAGCGTGATCGCCTCGTCGCGATCCGCAAGATCGTCCCCGATGATCGCTCGCGGTTCCGCCTTTCGGAGCGCGCGGCGGACAAGGGCAACATCACGCTGTCCGCGGACCAGTGGCGCACCGTGCTCGCCGTGAACGGCGAGCGCGATGTCCTCGGCGTGGCCGAGCACCTCAAGGCCGGCAAGACCGTCACCCGCGCTTCGCTCGCGACGCTCGTCGACGCCGGCTTCATCGACGTCCTCGAGCCGGCGGCCGAGGCGCCCCCCGCGCCGGCCGCCCCAGCGCAGGCCGCGGCGTCGGAGCAATGGAGCCCGCCCACCCCCACCGAGGTCTGGGTCGCTCCGACGCCGGAAGTGCAGCCCGATGTCCCATGGGCTCCACCCACGCCCGAGCCCGCAGCTGAACCTGCGGCGCCCAGCTGGGAGCAGCGCACGCCCGCACCGCACACCTGGGAGCAGCAGCGGTCCATCGGACCGGCCTGGGAACCCCCCGCGCCGACGCAGGTACCGTCCAGCTGGGACCAGGCCGCCACGCCGGCGAGCTGGGATCAATCGGCCGCGCCGTCCCAGCCGTCCCAATGGGGCGCACCGGAGACCGACATCCGTGAGGATCTCGCCGCCGCGCTCGATGCGCGCATGGGCGCAGCGCTGCCAACGGAGCCGGCGGTCGAGCCCGAGGTCGCGCCCGAGCCCTCGCCGATCGACATCCCACCCGTCTCGGACGAGCGCCTTTCCGCATTGAGCGGGGTCTTCGGTCCGGCACCGGTCGCGCCCGAGATCGCTCCACCGCATTCCACCCCGGCGCCCACCACGGCAGGTGACCACATCAGCGAGTGGTCTCGCCCGGCACCGCAGGTCGACGGCGAAGCGGTCCCTGAGGAGAAAAAGAAAGGCCTGTTCGGGTTCCTGAAGCGCGACGAGCCGTCGCACGACGGCCCGGCCGTGGTGCAGGCCGGCGCGACCGAGGCCGCACCGGCCGCGGGGCGCGCGGGACAGCTCGCGTCGCTCGCGAACGCGCTGCTCGGCGAATACAACAGCGGCCAGTACGGGAAGGGTCGCCTCGACGACCGCATGGCGAACCTGCTCATGCGCGTCGACGAGCAGGCCGATCCCATCGACCGGCCGCTCCCGATCGTGGACGACCGCATCGATTCGCAGGCGCTCGACCGCGAGAACGTGCCCGAGCAGCAGGCCGTCCCGTATCTCGCGATCCTCGTCTCGCAGATCTACGAGGATGCCGAGCACACTTTCGGGAAGGACAAGGCGAAGCGGGGCTACAAGGCGGCGCAGCAGCAGGTCTTCGGGACCGATGCCTCGGCGCTGAGCGCGCCCGACGTCGCCGGGCGACTGCCCCGCGTCTGAGCCCGGCCTGAGCGCGCTCTACCTCGGCTTCGATCTCGGCGGCACCAACGTGCGCACGGCCGTCGCTCGCTTCGACGGCGCCGACGCCATGCTCGTCGGCCGCGACTCGCGCAAGACGCCACAGACCGGCCCGGATGCGGTCGTCGCCGCTCTCGTCGACAGCGCGAGGGCCGCGATCGGAGCAGCCGGGGTGCCGATCGGTGACATCGCCGCCGCCGGACTGTCCTCGCCCGGCCCGCTCGATCACCGCAGCGGCGTGATCTTCACGACCCAGAACATCGCCGGCTTTGTCGACTCGAACTTCCCGATCGCCGAGCGTGTCGCCCAGGGGCTTGGGGGCCTCCCGGTCTTCCTCGATCGGGACACCGTCATGGCCGCGATCGGGGAGGGAACCATCGGCGCGGCGAAGGGCGCACGCGACTTCGTCTATCTCACCGTGTCGACCGGGGTCGGTGGGGCGATCGTCTCGGGCGGCCGCATGGTGCGCGGCGCGTCGAACACCGCCGGAGAGCTCGGTCATTTTCCGGTCGGCTTCGATCGGGACGTGCGCTGCCGGTGCGGCTCGTTCGGCTGCGTCGAGGCCTACGCGGGTGGGCGCAATCTCGCCGAGGCGTATGGCGTGGCCGACGCGAGCATCGTGTACGCGAAGGCCGCCTCCGGCGACGCACGCGCGTCGGCGCTGATCGCGCGGGCCGAGGCCGCGCTGCAGAACCTGGCGGTCGGGATCGTGAACGCGCTGAATCCGGAGCGCATCGTCGTCGGCGGCTCGGTCGCCGAGCACGAGCCTGCGCACGTCATCGAGCCGATGCGCCGGGCGGTCGCCGAACGCGCGTTCAAGGTCCCCGCAGCCGCTGTGGAGATCGTGCCGTCGGCCCTCGGCGCCGACGTTTCGATCGTTGGCTCGGCGCTTGCCGCTCGTGACCGCGCGAGCGGCACGGGGGAATGGTTCCTTTAGATTGGCGCCCAGCAGGGAGATTTGAGATGACCAGAGTTGCGATCAACGGCTTCGGCCGGATCGGGCGCCAATTCCTGAAGGCGATCATCGAGCGGCATCCGGAGATCGAGGTCGTCGCGGTCAACGACCTGGCCGACCCGAAGATGAACGCGCTCCTCTTCAAGCACGACTCGAACTACGGTGCGTTCAAGGGCGAGGTCTCGGCCACGGCCGACTCGATCGTCATCGACGGACGGAAGCTGAAGGTCCTCCAGGAGCGCGATCCGGCCAAGCTGCCGTGGAAGGCGCTCGAGATCGACATCGTGATCGAGTCGACCGGCTTCTTCACTGACGGGACGAAGGCGAAGGCGCACATCGACGCCGGCGCCCGCAAGGTCATCATCTCGGCTCCCGCGAAGAACGAGGACAAGACGATCGTGCTCGGCGTGAACGAGGACACCTACGACCCCGACAAGCACACGATCATCAGCAACGCGTCGTGCACGACGAATGGCCTCGCGCCGGTCGCCAAGGTGCTCAACGACGAGTTCGGCATCGAGAAGGGCTTCCTGACGACGATCCACTCGAAGACCCTGTCCCAGAAGCTCCTCGACACGGTCGCCAACGACCCTCGTGACGCGCGTGCGGCCTCCGAGAACATCGTGCCGTCGGAGACCGGCGCGGCTCGCGCCGTGGCCCTGGTCATCCCCGAGCTCAAGGGCAAGTTCACCGGCATGGCGTTCCGCGTGCCGACGCCGACCGTGTCGGTGGTCGACTTCACCGCGCTCCTGGGGCGCGAGGTGACCAAGGACGAGGTGAACGCGGCGTTCAAGCGCGCGAGCGAGGGCAGCCTCAAGGGCATCATGGCGTACACCGACGAGCCGCTCGTCTCGATGGACTTCAAGGGCGACCCGCACTCGACCATCGTCAGCGC
>DATCQC010000153.1:0-7582 GCA_036569685.1 Candidatus Limnocylindria bacterium
CGCGCCGATCCGGATCGCGATGCACCACCGCGTCGGCGATCTTGCGATCGGCGACGTCGCCGTGGTCGTCGTCGCCGCGGCCCCGCACCGCGATGCCGCGTTCGTGGCCGCGCGCGCCGCGATCGACGAGCTGAAGCGGGAGGTCCCGATCTGGAAGAAGGAGTACACGGACGACGGCGCGGTCTGGATCGAGGACCACGCCTGAACGCGCCGCGCTGCTGGATGGTCGTCACCACACCCGATAACTACCGCCGCACCCGCGCGCACCGCTTCGCCGTGCAGGGCGTGAAGTCGCGGCACCGGAGCGCGGCGGGGCGCATCGGGCCGGGCGATCGGGTCTGCTGGTACCTCGCCGGCATCGGCGGCTTCGTCGCGACCGCGACCGTCACGTCGCCCGCGTTCGAGGACCATCGCCCGATCTGGGTGTCCACAGGACGCGAGGATCCCTATCCGTGGCGATTCAAGATCGCGCGCGAGGTCGTGCGCGAACCGGCTGAAGCCGTCCCGGCCGCGTCGCTCTCCGACCGGCTCGCGTTCACGCGGCGATGGCCACGGGCGCACTGGCGCCTCGCGTTCCAGGGGAACCTGCACGAGATCGGGCGCCGGGACTTCGGGGTCATCGAGCGCGCGCTCACCGCATGAGGCGGGCGCTCACGATCCTGGCCGGCACGGCCGCCACGGTCGTGCTCGTGCTGGCGTTCCTGTTCATCCCGCTCTCGCTCGTCACGCAGCAGTACCAGAACGTCGTCGTCGAGGTGATCCTGTTGCTCGGGAGCCTGTGGTACGTGACCCGCGTCATGCGCGCCGACCGGCGCGATCGCCGGGCGGCCGAGGCGCTCCTGCCGCCGGAGCGCCGGCCGTCGCGACGGGTGCCGCGCCAGCCGATCACGTTCCAGCTCCGCGAGACGCTTGCCGCGATGTTCATCTGGTTCGTTCTCGTGTTCGCGTTCGACACGCTCGTGCTCGGGCTCGGCATCGCGGCGAACATCGGGATCGCGTTCTTCGCCGCATTCATGCTCGCGACCCTCACCGTCACGGGGCGGCACATGATGTTCCGCATCACGCAGGACGACGAATAGCTAGGCTCGACGCCTGATGGACGTTGGCATCCAGATCGAGCCGCAGTTCGGGTACAGCTACGACGACATCGTGGCCATCGGGAAAGCCGGCGAATCCGCCGGATTCACCCGGCTCTGGCTGAGCGACCACCTGTTCCTCGGCCCGGATGCGGTCCGCACCGACTGCCTCGAGGCCTGGACCGCGCTCGCGGCCCTCGCGCGTGACCTGCGCACGATCCGGATCGGGGCGATGGTCACGTGCCAGTCGTACCGCAACCCCGCGCTGCTTGCGAAGATCGCCGCGGGCGTCGACCACATGAGCGGCGGCCGGCTCGAGTTCGGGATC
This sequence comes from Candidatus Limnocylindria bacterium, assembly GCA_036569685.1. Classification (GTDB taxonomy): domain Bacteria; phylum Chloroflexota; class Limnocylindria; order P2-11E; family P2-11E; genus UBA4735. The sequence continues at coordinate 1,405 of DATCQC010000153.1, forward strand.
GGCGCCGGCTGGAAAGAGGTCGAGTATCACGCGTACGGGTACGAGTTCCCGGAGGCCGCCGTGCGGGTCGATGAGCTCGTGGACACGATCGAGATCTGCACGCGCATGTGGACGGAGGACAAGGCCTCGTACCAGGGCAAGCGCTACCGGGTCGCCGACGCGCTGTGCGCGCCGAAGCCGGTGCAGTCGCCGCTGCCGATCTGGATCGGCGGGTCGAAGCCGCGGATCTTCCGGATCGCGGCGAAGTACGCGCACTGGATGAATCACACCTCCGGCGACATGACGCCGGACAGCGTGCGCATGCGCCAGGAGGCCCTGGATGCCGCGTGCCGCGACCGCAAGCGCGACCCCAAGACCTTGAAGCGGAGCGCGTTCCTCACGGTCATCGTCGGCGCGACGCCGCGTGACGTCGAGGCCCTGGTCGCCGACGCGGCCGGCCGCGCCAAGCTCACGCCCGATGAGTGGCGCGCCGCGCGGCCGTCGGCGATCGTCGGGCCGCCGCAGGAAGTGATCAGGCGGCTCCGCGAGTACACCAGGATCGGCGTCGATCACGTGAACGCGCTGTTCCCCTACACGCGCGAGCGCGAGATGGTCGAGCTCCTCGGCCGCGAGGCGGTCGCCGCCCTGGCCTAGATCACCGCGGGCTTCGGCCCGCGTCCGCTGAAGGCTGGATCAGTCCTTCGGACGCTTCAGGTGGTGGCCGGTCGCGCGCTGGTACGCGGACGCGATCGCGACGAGCAGCGGCTCGCTGAACGGCGGTCCGACGATCTGAAGGCCGACGGGCAGGCCGTCGGTGCCAAAGCCGCAGGGAAAGAAGATCGCGGGCAGTCCGGCCAGATTGCCGGCCGGGATGAGCGCGGTGTTGCCGGGACCCGGCGCGTCCGCCTTCGGCGCCGTCGCGAGCGAGCCCGCCCCCGGCGGCCGCCCGTCGAGCGGCACGTCGAGCGCCGGAGCGGTCGACGTGCGGCCGGCGCCGACGATCACATCGACCGTCTCGAACAGCTCGCGGAACCGCTCGATGAGGATCGTGCGGAGGCGCTGAGCCTGCAGGTAGTCGCGGGCGCGGATCTCGCTTCCGGCCTTGAGCCCCGCGGCCTGCCGCTTGTCGATGAGCAGGTCGACCCGGCCGGAGTCGATGAGCTCGCTGAAGATCGTCGCGCCCTCCGCGCCGAACACCGTCCCCACCATCGGTCCGTACGGCAGATCGGTCGGCAGGACCGCCCGTGCCACCTGTGGGACGATCTTGCGGAGCTCCGCAAGCCCGCGCTCGAGCGCGCGCTTCGCTTCGGGCGTCGCGTGACCGAGATCCTCCTCGGCGAATCCGACGCGCGCGCTCCGGACGGCCCTCGCGGCCGCGCGACCGGAGAGCGGCACGAACCGCTTGCCGCTCGTGGTCGGATCCGCCGGGTCGGGACCGGCCATGGCCTGGAGCGCGAGCCCGCAATCGTCCGCGGTGCGCGCCATCGGGCCGAGCTTGTCGAGCGTCCACGAAAGTGCCATCGCGCCGTGCCGGCTCACGAGGCCATACGTCGGTCGGAGTCCGGTCACGCCGCAGAACGCCGCGGGCGTGCCGATGGAGCCCGAGGTCTCGGAGCCGATGGCCCACGGCACGAGGCCGGCCGCGACAGCGCTGCCCGATCCGCTCGACGAGCCACCCGACCAGCGCTCGGTGTTCCACGGGTTCTTCCCCGGCCCCTGCAGCGACGCGCTCGGGTAGCGATACCCGCCGCCGCCGGCGAGCTCGACCATCGCGAGCTTCGCCGCGAGCACGGCGCCGGCGCGCTGGAGCTTCGTGATGACCGTCGCGTCCTCATCGAACGACTGATCGCGGTACGGCGGAGCGCCCCAGGTCGTCCGGGCACCCGTCGCCGCGACGAGATCCTTCGCTCCGTACGGGACGCCGTGCAGTGCCGTCCTCGCCGTCGCGCGCGTCCGGTCAGCGCGGCGAGCCTCGATGAGCGCGCGCTCGCGCATGATCGTCGCGACGGCGTTGTACCGCGGGCCGTGCGTCTCGAGGAGCGCGAGCGTGGCGGAGGCGAGCTCGTGGGCCGAGTAGCGCTTCCGCTTCAGGCCGGCCGCGAGCTCCGCGACGGTGGCATACCGAACTTCGTCGATCAGGGTCGGAACACCGTGGGCGGCTCGACGGCGATCGGCAGCGGTCGTTCGCGGAGCGCCTGCGTGTTGCGCTCCGCGGCCTCGCGGATCGTCTCCGCGATCGCGTCCGGATCATCGATCGATGTGGTGGATGTCGTCTCGGAGGTCACTGGAGCGCGAGGATAGCGTGGTACCCTCGGTCCAGGGAGGGCCACCCGTGACCGAAGGACGTCCAATGACTATCGGCGCGCTCCGCGAGAGCGGATATCGCAGCCGCACCGTGAAAGAGGAGCTCCGCTCCAACCTCATGGTCGCGCTGTCGCGCAAGAAACCGCTCTTCGAGGGCATCGTCGGCTACGAGCAGACGGTCATCCCCCAGATCGAGAACGCGATCCTCTCCGGCCAGGACATCATCTTCCTGGGCGAGCGCGGCCAGGCGAAGACGCGGATCGCGCGGTCGCTCACGTCGCTGCTCGACCCGGCCGTCCCGGCGATCGCGGGCTGCGAGATCAACGACGATCCGTTCCAGCCGATCTGCGCAGCGTGCAAGTATCGCGTCTCGAACGACGGGGACGCGGTCGAGCTCGTGTGGCTCACGCCGGACCAGCGGTACAGCGAGAAGCTCGCGACCCCCGACATCTCGATCGCCGATCTCGTGGGCGAGGTGGACCCGATCAAGGTCGCCGAGGGCCGGTACCTGTCGGACGAGCTCACCATCCACTTCGGCCTGCTGCCGCGGACCCATCGCGGCATCTTCGCGCTGAACGAGCTCCCCGACCTTGCCGAGCGGGTCCAGGTGGGGCTGCTGAACGTGATGGAGGAGCGCGACGTGCAGATCCGCGGGTACAAGATCCGGCTGCCGCTCGACCTGTTCGTGGTCGCGTCGGCGAACCCCGAGGACTACACGAACCGCGGCCGCATCATCACGCCGCTCAAGGACCGCTTCGGCTCGCAGGTCCGGACGCACTACCCGAAGGACCTTTCGATCGAGGTCGGGATCATGGAGCAGGAGCGCTCCGAGTTCGTCGACGAGGGCATCACGACGACCGTCCCGGCGTATATGAAGGAAGTGCTGGCCGAGCTGTCCCAGCTCGCCCGCAAGTCGCCGGAGATCTCGCAGCGGTCCGGGGTGTCGGTCCGCGTCACGATCGCGAACTACGAGAACCTCGCATCCAACGCGTTGAAGCGGGCGCTCCGCAACGGCGAGACCTCCGTCGTGCCGCGGATCAGCGACCTCCCGGCGGTGGTCGCGTCGACCGCGGGCAAGATCGAGCTCGAGTCGGTCGGCGATCTCTCCGAGGAGCGGGTCATCGACCGGCTCGCCCAGCGCGCGGTCCTCAACGTCTTCAATCGGACCTTCGCGCTCGCCGAGTTCGACTCGCTGCTTGCCGCGTTCCAGCGCGGAGCGACGATGCACGTGTCCCCTACGCTCCCGAGCCAGGAATACGTGAAGCAGGCCCTGCAGATCCCCGGAATGAAGGGCGCGGTCGCGAAGCTCGGGGCCACCGGCAACCCCGCGGCGATCGCCGCTGCCGTCGAGTTCGTGCTCGAGGGCCTGCACCTCAACCGCAAGCTGAACAAGGAGCGCGGCGAGAACCGCGCCACCTTCCGAGGCTGAGCCTGCTCGAGCCCGACGGTCCGTTCTTCGATCGCGAGGTCCGGTACAAGCGCTGGGACGGCACGCAGCGTCTCGACGCGCTCGAGGCCGACGAGCTGCTCGGCGCGATGTCCGACGAGCTCCTCTCGGGCGGGGACCTCGAAGAGGCGATGGCTCGGCTCGCCCGGTGGGGCATGCCCGGCCGGATGGAGGGGATGCAGGACCTGCTCGAGCGGCTGCGCGCCGCGAAGCAGAAGCGGGCCGAGCGTCACGACCTGTCCGGCATCTTCGACGAGCTGAAGCAGAAGCTCGACGAGGTGAAGCGCCTCGAACGCGACGGCCTCGACCGCCGGGAGCAGCAGGAGACGCCCGACGAGGCCTTGAAGCAGGCGATGGCGAATCTCGCGCGCGAGCGCCGCGAGCAGCTCGACGCGCTCCCCGAGGACGTCGGCCGGGCGATCCGGGGATTGAAGGACTACGAGTTCGTCGAGCCCAAAGCGGCGGAGAAATACCAGGAGCTCCTCAAGCAGCTGCAGGAGCAGGTCCTCGGCTCGTACTTCAAGAACATGCGCGACTCGCTGAAGGGTCTCGGCCCCGAGCAGCTCGAGCGGACGCGCCAGATGATCCGCGACCTCAATCGCGCATTGAAGGAGCGCGCCGAGGGCGGCGACCCGGACTTCGAGGCGTTCCAGCGGCAGTATCCCGAGCTCGCGGGCAACGCGAAGGACTGGGACGAGCTCCTCAAGCAGCTCGCGATGGGCATCGCCGCGATGCGCTCGCTCTGGAACAGCATGTCCGGCGAGATGCGCGAGCAGCTCGAGGAGCTGCTCGGCGCCGCGTTCGACGATCCCGGCCTGCAGTCCGCGATGAACGAGCTCGCCGACACGCTCGGGCAACTCATGCCGCTCGACGGCTACGAGCACGAGCTGTCCGGCGACGATCCGCTCACCCTCGCCGAGGCGCTCGGCCTGATGGACGAGATGAATCAGCTGTCGGACCTCGAGGACGTCGTGCGGAGCGCGCGCGACCAGGGCGATCTGACCGCGATGGACCCCGAGCAGGTCGAGCGGCTGGCCGGCACGAAGGCCCGGCAGTCGCTCGAGGAGCTGCAGAAGATGAGCGAGCTCCTGGAGGAGGCCGGCCTCATCCGCAAGGACGGCGACCGCTACGAGCTGACGCCGCGCGGCATCCGCAAGATCGGGCAACGGTCGCTCGAGGAGATCTTCTCCACGCTGAAACGCGACGCGTTCGGCAAGCACCGCGCCGACTCGCGCGGCCGGGGCGGCGATCCCAGCTGACGAGCTGAAGACCTACGAGTTCGGGGACCCGTTCCTGCTCGATCTCCCCGGGACCGTTCGCAACGCGGTGTTCCGCGGCGGCGCCGGCACGCCGGTGAAGCTGCAGCCGACCGACTTCGACGTCTACCGCACCGAGCTCGTGACGCAGTCGGCGACGGCGATCCTCGTCGACGTGTCCCGCTCGATGCTGTTCCGCGGCTGCTTCCTCGCCGCGAAGAAGGTCACGCTCGCCCTTGACTCGCTCATCCGGTCGACCTTCCCCAAGGACGACCTCTACATCATCGGGTTCTCGGCGTACGCGACGCAGCTCAAGCCGACGGATCTCCCGCGCCTGACGTGGAACGAGTACGTGTATGGGACGAACATGCAGCACGCGTTCGAGACCGCACGAACGCTGCTCGCTCGGTCACGCGGCAAGAACAAGCAGGTCCTCCTCATCACCGACGGCGAGCCGACGGCGCACTTCGAGGATGGCAAGGTCCGCTTCAGCTATCCGCCCACGAAGCGGACCTTCGAGGAGACCCTGCGTGAGGTCGTGCGCTGCACGCGCGAGGGCATCACCATCAACACGTTCATGCTCGCGCGCGGCCATTACCTCGTGGACTTCGTGAACCAGATGTCGAAGGTGAACGGCGGCCGTGCGTTCTACGTCGAGCCCGAGAAGCTCGGGGAGTTCGTGCTCATCGACTACGTGACCCACAAGAAGCGCCGCATCGCCTAGGGGCGCTCGTGGCGGCCTAGGGCCCCGGAGCGTACCGGCGAGCGCGGATCGCCGCGGCGCCACCACACACGAGCGCGCCGACGAGCGGCCAGATCACGAGGAAGATGGTCGCGCCGATCGTTCCGAAGCCGGCGCCGAACCGCGCGAGCCCGGGGGTGTCCGGTCCGAACAGGTTGCCGACCTGGAGCATCCACGCGGACACGGCGCCGACGAACCCGGTGAGCGCGCCCGCGATCGCGGCATCGGTGAGCGCGCCGCCGGCGCGTCGGATCTCCCCCGCCAGCCAGATCCACGCGGCCACGGAGACGAGCGCCCCGAGCCAGCCGACGACCGGGATCTGCTCGAACAGCGTGATGACGATGAAGATGACCGAGCCGATGACGACCGTTCCGCCGATCCGCATGCCTACTTCACCGCCTTCGGATCACCGGTCGCCATGAAGCCAAGCACGCGGCGCCACGCGTCCGC